>JADGRD010000466.1 GCA_017881285.1 Pseudomonadota bacterium
AGCCCCTCCTTCAGCTTCAACACGCCGGCTGCCCGTCGCAGGCAATCGTTGTCGTAGCCAATGCCGTCACAGCCGCACACCGGCCGGTACTCCTTCGTGCAGGCCACCTGGGGGCCGGTGGCCTCGCACGTACCTTGGGCATCCGAAATCGTGCCGCACTTCGAGGCCAAGTCACAGAACTGCCCTGACCCGCACGTCACACCGACAATCGTGCCGCAGGTCCCGCTGCCCCCAGCGTCCGTGGCGGACGTGCCACCGCTGCCCGTCCTGCCACCGCTCCCGATGGTGCCGCCACTACCGACCACGCCACCCGTGGCGACCTTGCCACCACTGCCGATCACGCCGCCGGACCCGACCGTGCCACCGCCGCCCTGCCTACCGCTGGTGGTCTCCGCATCGAGGGCGCGTGTGCCACCCGAGCCGCCTTGTGCACCGCCTGCGCCCACCATTGCGTCGGCCTGCGTGCCGCCACCTCCACCGCCCGAGCCGACGACACCCCCGCTGGAGACGGCGCTACTGTCACGTCCTAAAGAACCGTGCGTAGCATGGTTCCCGCAACCGGCCATCGACCCGATCCACACGCAAGCTCGGAAAACGGCGAGCAACCTCTCGGTCATGTCCTTGCTCTCATCGTTCGTCCCTCCGACTGTCCGTCCTCAAATCCTACAGCGTGGTTCCAGCTAGGCGCGTGGCGATCCTTCCGACGAGCCGTGCGGCGGTTTGAAATCTGGGAATTCGTGTGACACGCAACACAAGAGCGCAACGTGGGCGGGAAGAGCTCGGCGATAGTGGTTTCGATCGAGAAGTCGGAGTTGATGACGTGTTGTTCGGCGAAGAAGAGGTGGAGCTCGTAGATGTTGCCAGGGGCAATCTCGAGCTCGGTCGCGCGAGCGTTCGCGTCTTTACCGAGACTCGAATAGAATCCCGACAATCATGGCCATCACGCTTGCACAGGCAATCCGGAACGCAATTGCGGCCGAGCACGCCGCCGAGAAGTTCTATCTTCGTCTCGCCCAATCCACCCCTGACGAGAAGGCGCGGCAGATTCTCCTTGGCATCGCCGCACAAGAGCGTGAGCATGCCGCGGGCTTGCAGGATGTGGCCAAGCGGCTCGTCGCGGGCACTCTGCCCGAACGCGCGGACAGGCACGTGAATGTCATCGAGAGCGCGCCGGGCGCCGTCGACGCGGAGAACTTGAGCCTGCGCGAGGCCCTCGAGATTGCGGTCGACGCCGAGAACGGCGCCATCCTGTACTACGACGCGCTGGCCACCACCTCGTCGGGCGACGCAGCCATCTTCTTCGAGCACATGGGCAAGGAAGAAGAAGGCCACGCCGTCGCCATTCGCAAGTTACTCGAACAGGCCGTGTAGGACTCATCCCGGCGGCGGTCATGGACAACTCCAAGCCCACCTATACTCAGGATGAAATCAACGAGATCCTGAAACGCGCCCTCGAGCAACAGGCAGTACGCGAGCGTGTACTCAGCCACGACGAGCTGCTCGAGATCGCCGCCGAGGCTGGGATCGACCGCGAATCCATGGATCGGGCGATGGCCGAACTGGCCCAAGAGCATACGCGCGAGCTGGCCCGGCAAGGCGAGGCGACGGAGATCGCGGCCGAGCGGCGGCTGCAGGTCAAGCGCTTCGCCGCCTCGCTGACGAGCCACGCGGTGCTCAATGCCTTCCTCTACGTCATCTGCACCCGCTTCACCGGCGGGGACTGGTACGTATGGCCCATACTCGGCAGCGGCGCGCTGCTGGCGCTGCAACTGCGGCACGTGCTGTTTCCCTACGAGAAGGTCCAGCGCCGCCGGAAAGAGGAGGAGAAGCAGCGCGAGCGCGAGCGCAAGCGCGCCGAGCGCGCGGAATGGCAGAAGCGGATCTTCGGAGACGGCTCGCAGATCGCCGAGCAGGTGAAGGGGTTCGAGACCGTGGTGGAGGCCGGTGTCTCCGCGCTCGTGGCCATTGCCGAGCGCAAGCTGTCCGAGCACAAGTCGCGCGAAGAATCCAGCCGCCGGAACAAGGGTCGGTGAAACGAAGCGCCTTGTGCTGAGCCGTGCCGGCAGCCATCACGTGACAATGCCCCAAGTCAGAAGGGACTGTGGACAGTTCAGCCCGATGGGTGCTGGCCGGCTCCGCCACGGTCGGCCATGGAGGCGACGCGGATCGGGTTTTGGCTAGGGACAGGCGGGGCAGGCTGAGACACGCGGGCAGGGTCGCGAGCGCGGCCCCGGCGAGCAGGAACCGTTCGTGCATGCTTGCAAGCTAGCGCGAAGGCGTCCGGGCCGTGCTCACTCAGCCCGCAGCTCGGCCAGCTTCTCGCGCACCTTGTCGGCGTGGCCGGCGGCCTTCACGGTGGGCCAGTGGTAGGCGAGCCTGCCCTCGCGGTCGATGAGCGCGGTCGAGCGGATGATGCCCATGCTCTTCTTGCCGTAGTTGTTCTTCTCGCCCCACGCGCCGTACTTTTCCATGATCGCGTGATCCGAATCGGAGAGCAGCTTGATCTTCAGCTTGAACTTGGCGATGAACTTGCGATGGCTTTCGGCGCTGTCGGCGCTGCACCCGAGCACGACGGCATCCAGCTTCTCGAAGCCAGCCAGCCCGGAGGTGAAGTCGCAGGCCTCGACCGTGCATCCGGGCGTATCGTCCTTGGGATAGAAGTAAAGGACGACCCACTGGCCGGCCAGATCCGACAGCTTGACCTTGGCGCCGGTCTCGTCCGGCAACGTGAATGCGGGTGCTTTCTTGCCTACCTCGAGCTTGGTCATGGTTTTCTCCTCGGTTCGGGATTGGCCTTTGGATGCCGCTGCCGCCCGAAGATTACAGCCTCGCGGGGCTCCCCGCGTTGCCGAGTGGCGCGCGCCGGCGTACCATGACCTCCGCGTGCTCGTGGCGCACGGCCATGCGCGCGGAGCGGAACATGAAACAGTTTCTGGCCACCGTCGAGGTCCGCAGCGAGCGCGAGCGCGAGCTGGTGGACATCACCGAGCTGGTGCGCGCCCAGGTCCGACGCTCGGAGGTCCGGGACGGCACCTGCGCGCTCTACGCGCAAGGGGCCACGGCCGCGCTGATGGTGCAAGAGAACGACGATCCCAACATCACGCTCGACGTGCTCGATTGCCTGGAAGGGATTGCCCCGGCCGGCCGCTGGCGGCACGACCGGGTGGACAACAACGGCTCGGCGCACATCCAGGCCGGCATCGTCGGGCCCAGCGAGGTCATTCCGATCCGCGACGGCCGCCTCGCGCTCTCGACTTGGCAGAACGTGTTCCTGTGCGACTTCGACGGGCCGCGCCGGTGCCGCACGGTGCTGGTAACGATTCAAGGTGAGTAGTGCGCCTGAAATCCCGAACCGCAGGCGGCCAACATCGCGCTCACCTTCTCGCTGCGGGCCCCCCCTGAACCCGTAAGCGAGCCAACAATAGGTGCTCGATCGGCAGACCCCGGCCCTGCGGCCGGGCGCTCGGCTTACTCGAAGAGCTCGGTCTGGCGGGTTGGCTTGAGGCGGGTGATGCCGCGGAAGTAGGGCGGCGGGCGAGCCTCGGCAAGGCCGAGCGGCTCGGTCCACAGGCCCTGGTGGCGGAGGAAGCGCTCGATGCTCTCGCGGTCGGGCAAGCCCAGGGTCAGGCGCATCAGCTCGGCCCACGGCGCGCTCCGGTGCGGCCTGGCTTGGGTGGCGGCTTGGTGTGCGCCTGCGGGGCGGGAGGTGTCTCTGTTGTCGACGGCTCGAGCGGCGGTATGACCAGTGGCCGCCACGGAGAGGCGAGCGCGAGCACCCACTGTAGCGAAGCAAACGCAACTTCGGTGGCGGCACCGAGGCCGCAAGAGGCGCCAAAAGCGACAGGACGTCCATCTCCAGCGCGTAGGTTGTCCCTCCGGGACCTAGGGCCTACCCGCCCTGCCCCACGCGGCTTCGCCGCGACCGTCGCCATCCGAAACGGGCGCTTGAGATCCAGGCGCACGCGGTTGTCGGGCAGGAAGGTGAGCCGCTCCTTGGCGAGCGGCGGGCGGAGCCGTAGCGGAGGAGGCGATCGCGCGCCGGTTGGCCCTCAGCGGTGGGACCTTCGAGGCGCGCTTACGTGATTTCAGGCACTTAGGCGAGCTTCGCCCGCTCTACTGCGCAACTCCGGCTAGGCCCGTTGCCCGACTTGAGCCTTTTCTGCGACTTCCGCTACTGCTTACATGGCGCTCCGTGGTCCGCGCATCGGCGGCACGCTCGCGCTGAA
>JADGRD010000467.1 GCA_017881285.1 Pseudomonadota bacterium
TCGTGCGGCGTCGCGTTCGTCTATGCGGTGAATGGGTGAAACGCCGGCCATAGCCGGCGAGCCGGAGGGCGCAGAGAAGGCAGAGGGCACAGAGGGTGGGGGAACGGGAAGTCTCTGTGCTCTCCCCTCCGCCTCTGTGCTCTCTCCTTACAATAGATCACCTTTGATTACAATCTGGTGACAATTGCCGCGCTAGGGTGCGCGGCATGGACGTTTCCACCGCGCTGACCGCGCTCTACCTGGTCATCCTCATCGCCCTGGCGGTCTACGGCTTCCACCGTTCGTCGCTCGTCTTTCTCTACTACCGGCACCGCGACAAGCAACCGGTCGAGGCTGGCAAGTTCGCGGAGCTGCCCGCCGTGACGGTGCAGCTTCCCCTGTTCAACGAGATGTACGTCGCCGAACGGCTGCTCGATGCCGTGGCCGCCATCCGCTACCCGCGTGACCGCTTCCAGATCCAGGTCCTCGACGATTCCACCGACGAAACCCGCGACATCTGTCGCAGCAAGATTGCCGAGCTCATCGTGCGCTACCCAGATCTCGCCATCGAGTACGTGCACCGCACGGATCGCACCGGGTTCAAGGCCGGCGCGCTGGAGAACGGCCTGCGCACCGCCAAGGGCGAGCTGGTGCTGATCTTCGACGCCGACTTCGTGCCCAACCCGGACATCCTGGAGCGCACCGTGCACCACTTCCTCGACCCGAAGGTCGCCGTGGTGCAGTGCCGCTGGGAGCACATCAACCGCGACTTCTCGGCCCTGACCGAGGCGCAGGCCCTCATGCTCAACGGCCACTTCATCATGGAGCACGCCGGGCGTAACCGCTCCGGCCGCTTCTTCAATTTCAACGGCACCGCCGGGCTGTGGCGGCGCGCGGCCATCGTCGACGCCGGTGGCTGGCAGCACGACACCCTGACCGAGGACATGGATCTTTCCTATCGGGCGCAGTTGCGCGGTTGGCGCTTCGTGTACCTGCCGCAGATCGCCGCCCCGGCCGAGCTGCCGGTCGAGATGTCCGCCTTCAAGGCGCAGCAGTTCCGCTGGGCCAAGGGCTCCATCCAGGTCGCGCGCAAGCTCCTGCCGCGCATCCTGGGGTCGAACGCGACCTTCGCGCAGAAGTGGGAGGCCTTCTTTCACCTGACCAACAACTTCGCCTATCCGCTGCTGCTCCTGCTCTCGCTCCTGCTGCTGCCCAACCTGGTCCTCCGCACCACCCACGGCGTGCGCGAGGTGCTGATGATCGATCTGCCGCTCTTCTTCGGCACCACCCTCAGCCTCGCTTCCTTCTATCTCGCCTCCGAGCGCGAGGTGGCGCGCATGACCGGCGACCGCTCGCGCTCGACCTGGAGCACGCTGGGCCAGCTTCCTCTCGTGCTCTCGCTGGGCATCGGCCTGTGCGTGAACCAGACCCGCGCCGTGATCGAGGCCGTGTTCGGCCGCGAGACCGAGTTCGTGCGTACGCCCAAGCACGGTATCTGCGGCAAGCTCGAAACCTGGTCGGGCAAGAAGTACCGCGCGGCCAAATCGCTGACGCCCTTCTTCGAGCTGCTGATGGCCGCCTACTTCGTGGTCGCGGTTCACATCGCCTTCGCCAACGGCCACTACCTCTCGGTGCCGTTTCTGATGCTCTTCCTCTTCGGCTTCGCCTACGTCGGCGCGGTGTCCGCGTGGCAGGGCGGGTTCGGCCAGGCGCTGCGCCGCGTGTGGAAGCGCACCGAGGACGTCGTGGTCCCGGCCCTGCCGGCGCCTCTGGCTACGGCGACGCCGGACGCGACTCCGTGCCCGGTTCTCCTGCCGGTGGTGGAGCGCCCTTCTCCTCGGCGGGCTCGGGCACGAGGGGAAAACGATCTCCACGAACACGTCGCTCTTTGATCATCATCCAGCGGCCGGCCCGCCGCTCCCAGCGCTGCTGCAAGTTCGCGTGGCGGACGCTGGGGTCGCTCTTCTTGTACCATTCGATCATCACGTCCACGGTGGCCGCATCTGAGTTCTGCAGGAAGTGGATGGAGGTCACCTCGTAGTCGACGATGACCAGATCCGCGTCCACCAAGGTGCGGCGTTCCTGAAAGCGCGCGTTTTCCTCCGCGGTCATCGCCTGGCCGACGATGTCCCAGCGCCCCCAGCGGAAGTCGTCGTTCCACAACCGTGCGTTGGTCACGAGCTCGTCCTCGCGCCGCTGCGTCGGCGTCATGCACCCCACCGCGGCGACCGCGAGCAGGAGCGATAGGGTCAGCGTCCGTTTCATCACCGTCTCCCTTCTAGTCCTTCGCCCCGGTCTCTGTGCTCTCCATCCGCTCTGCGCTCTCATCCGCCAACCTCACTCGCCGCGATGGCCGAAGACGACGCGTTCGATGCCGGCGAGATCGCGGCGCGAGCCGACGGCCGCGTAGCCGTTGCCGCGCAAGATCTCCATGGCCTCCGCGGCTTGGCCAGCCCCGATCTCCATGGCGAGGGCACCACCGGGCGCGAGGATTCGCGTCGCCGCCGCGGCCAGCCGGCGCACCAGGGCGAGCCCGTCGGCGCCGCCGTCGAGGGCCAGGCGTGGCTCGCGGCGTACCTCGGCCGCCAGGCCGTCCATGTCCCCACTCGGGATGTAGGGCGGGTTGCTGACGACAAGAGCGAAGGGCGCGAGCCCGGCGAGCGGCTCGACGAGGTCGCCCAGCGCGAACGCCACTTCGAGCCCGAGCCGCTCGGCATTGCCCTGCGCCAGTGCCAGCGCCTCCGGCGACACGTCCACCGCGACGACCTCGGCCTCGGGATGCTCACGTTTGAGCGCCAGCGCGATGGCGCCCGACCCCGTGCCCACGTCGGCCACGCGCGATGCGGCCGGCAGCGAGCGCAAGAGCTCGAGCGCCTGCTCGACCAGCGCCTCGGTGTCGGGCCGGGGGACCAGCACGGCCGGGCCGACCTCGAGATCGAGGCTCCAGAATTCCTTGCGGCCAAGGATGTAGGCCACCGGCTCGCCGTCCAGGCGTCGTTCGACCAGGCCGCGATACTCGGCCAACTCGCGCTCACCCAGGGGTTGGTCGAAGTGCATGTAGAGCTCGACGCGGGTGTGGCGAAAGGCCCGCGCGGCGAGCAATTCAGCGTCGAGGCGGGCACTCTCGATCCCGTGTCGTTCGAAGCGGCCCGTGGTCCAGCGCAGGACCTCGAGGATGGTCCAGGTTGTCTTCTGGCCGGATGGCGCGGGAGCGACGATCACCGGCTGATTGTGCCGGAAGGATCCCCAAATGGCGAGAAACGACGATGTCTCGAAGTCCCCGAAGGGGAGTCGTGGCCGGCTAGCTCCTGTTACTATCGGTGGCAATGAAACGACGCTCTTTCGCGGGGACGACCTTCGTGGCTGCCTTTCTGTTCGCTTCTGCGGCCGCGGCCACGACCACGCGTTTCTTCCGCCAGACCACGGTCAAGGACTTCGAGGAGGGCGAGGCGACCGCGACGGCCGTGGCTCCGCCCGGCGAGGTCTTGCCGGGCATGCAGACCGCGCGCGTGGCCATCGACGCGGCCTTTGCCTGGTGCGCGGCGCTGTCGCGCGACCAGGCCACTGCCTACTTCGGCACCGGCGACCGCGGCCGTATCTTCGCCGTGGGCAAGACCGGCCCCGCCCGACAGTTGGCCGAGCTCGACGATCCCTGGGTAACCGCCCTGGCCGTCCGACCGGACGGGAATCTGCTGGCGGGCTCGACGCCCGGGGGGCGCGTCTTGGCGGTCGATGCCAAGACCGGCAAGAGCACCGTCTTCGCCAAACTGGCGGCCGAGCACGTGTGGGCATTGGCCTTCGACGCCGCCCGCGGCACGACGTATGCGGCCACCGGCGACGCGGGCAAGATCTTCGCCATCGATGGCAAAGGCGCGGCTCGCCTGCTCTGGGACTCGGGCGACAAGCACGTGATCTCGCTGGCCGCCGAGGGCGGCAACCTGCTCGCTGGCACCGCGGACCAGGCCATCCTCTACCGCGTGCACCCCGATGGGCGCGCCGAGGCTCTGCACGACTTCGACGCCGACGAGGTCCGCGCCATCGTGCGCGGCAAGGGCGCCACCTACCTGGCAGTCAACGACTTCGACAACCCGGCCGACGCCAACCCGCCGCCGCCCGCGGGGCCGCAGCCCGCCAAGGGCACGCGCATCGCGGCCGGGCCGCCGCCCGCCTCGCCGGCGGTTGCGCGCACTGACGCCGTCAAGGCCCACGCCGCGCTCTACCGGCTCGACGACGATGGCGGCATC
>JADGRD010000468.1 GCA_017881285.1 Pseudomonadota bacterium
TCGTAAGGCGGCAGGTTGTCCGCGCTGTAGAGCGCCCCGGCGACGATGGGTCGATCCGGATCGCCGTCGAGGAAGCGGACCAGCACTTCCTGTCCGACGCGCGGGAGGTGCATCGCGCCCCAGCGCGCGTCCGCCCACATCTCGGCCACGCGCACCCAGCACGTCGACTTCTCGTTGCGCCCGCCCAGCCGGTCCCAGTCGAACTGCACCCGCACCCGCCCCAACTTGTCCGTCCAGATCTCTTCGCCGGCGGGCCCCACCACCAGCGCCGTCTGCGGCCCGCCCATGCGCGGTTTCTTGACCGTTCGTCGCGGCCGGAACTGCGTGTGGCTGTCGAGCAGCCGGTACGTCGCCTTGAACGGCTCGTCGCGGCCCGCCACCGTGCCGCTTTCGTACTGGTCGATACTGATGCTGTAACTCGCGCCGACGATCAGAAACTGGTTGGCGAAGCCCTCCGCGTCCCAGAAGGGAAAGACCTCATCGCCGCCGAGCCCCGGACGCAGCGACACCAGGTCGCCGACCCCGAGGCCCATGGTGTTGCCTTCCACCTCGATGACCGTGTTGTCCACGGAGCCGGCCTCCATCCGCATCGCGGACTCGCGGCTCGCCTCCTCCGGATCGAAGAGTCCCCCCGGATAGTCGTAGTACTCGAACTGCGAGCCCGGGGCGGGCTCGTCCGACGAGGTTTCGCCGAACCGAAGTTGCCCCGGCCGGATCTCGCTCGGGTCGTACCCACTCAGCACCGTTTGGCGGCCGGGATAGAGCGCCTTGCGCACCCGCATCCCCCAGAAATGCTCCTCGGCCCCAGCCGCCTGCCGCTCCTCGGGCGTGTAGGGCACGGTCTCGAACCCCTCGGCCGTCTCGTGCCCGCCGATCGAGTCGGCCAGCACCATGGTGTGCTTGGCTTCCTCGTGCCGGAAGTAGTAGTAGATGCCTTCCTCTTCGAGCAACCGCTGCACGAAGCCCAGATCGCTCTCGCGGTACTGCACGCAGTATTCCCGCGCGCGGTAGACGTGATCCTTGATCGAGCCCGACTCGAGGTCGGTCAGCCCGCGTTCGGCCAGCACTGCCGTCACGATGCTGACCGCGTCCTGCGCGGCATCGTTGAAGACCCGGCAATCGCAGGTGCGGTTGAATTCGCTCAGCGAGGGATTCAACCTGACCGCGTACCGGGTGTGCAGGCGCGTGGTCCCGCTCTTCGCGAAGTCGGTCACCATGCCGTGGAAATACCGCGATTCGCCGCTACCGAGCTTGATGCCTACCGCGAGCGGCTTGCCGAGCACCTCGTCCGGGTCGAGGTTGGGGTGTCGCGAAAGCAGGCCAAGCTGGAAGGCGTAGGGCGCGCCGAGCGCCTCCGAGCCCGAGAGAGTTTCGAGCAGCAGCACCCCCTTGGGGAAGGGCCCCGTGACCGAGATGTCGCTGCCAAGGAGTGCCATGGCTGGAAGGAGACTCTAGTCGTAGGTGGGACGGGGTCAAGGGTGGCGACGAGCGAACGATGACTATTCGACCGGCGGACCCCACAACTCGGTGCTGGTGCCCTTCTCCGTTCGCGACCGGACTCCGCCCACGAACATGACCCTCCCATCGGGGAGCAGCGTTGCCGTGTGGCAGACCCGTCCACGAAGGAGATTGCCAACAGGCCGCCACAAGGATGTCTTGTGGTCCCTCACTTCGATCGCAACAACAAGCACACCGTTTCGCCTCTCTTCATTGCCGTCAGCGACAAGCACGTCGCCATTCCCAAGAGCAGTCGCGGAAAACGAGTAGCGGTTCACTTTCTGCCGTCCAGCAGCACTCCATTGTTCCGTGGTCGGATCCCAGACCTCGGAAGTCCAGTGAGCGTCTCCCGCCACCACAAGAACTCGACCGTCATGTAGTGCAATCGCCGCGTGTTTCGCGCGTTTCTGCTGCATAGGCTTGAGTGGCCTCCAGTGACCAGTCTGGGGATCGAAAACCTCCCAGCCGTTAAGCAGACCGGCTGGAGCCGATGTACTGTACCCGCCGGCGACAAGAACTCGCCCGTCTTTGAGACCGGTTGCCGTATGAAGGTGGCGCGAAACCGACATGGGCTCGCCGAAGAACCAGTGCTCCGTCTTCGGATCTCGAAGAACAGCCCACGAAGGACACGAAAAGGGCTACCAGGGGAACAGGGCACGTGACTGCAACACGGATGTCGTGGACCCGTCGTCCCTGCCCGAATATTTTCGCGCTCTCTCCCATGGTGTCCGTGCGAAATGCATCTCTTGTTCCCAGGCCTGGTCCGAGTCGGAATTTGCAGGAAGAATGATAGTCGAGCCATTGTCGTGAAGGATTGGCAGGCGCGCCGCGGCGTGCATGTGTCCGCCGGCCGCCCGCCGGTCGGTCCGCCCGAAGTGCTAGCGCGCCTGCTCGAGGACATGCCCAACCTGCGCTGGCTGCACGGCGAGCGGGTTTGCGTGACTTCCGATTCACTTCACAATTACTTGCCGGGAATCCCCATCGTTACATCGGCGAAGCGAAACCACGGCTTGTAGGACGCTGGACTACGCGACTTTGCTCTTCTCACCGACAGGAACATCAGCCACTGCCGACTACAGACGGCATGCAATTCGTCGTATCTACTAGGAGCACGAAGAGCATCCGGTCGTAGGAATATTGAGAACCGAAGACTTTGCGGCGGGATTGAACCGGCCGGCCGGGAGAGGCGCGATGCAATGAGTCTCTCTTGGCGGCGAAGCAGCAGCGGGTAGTTAGTAGTTCTCTTCCCACACGGGTCCAGTATCCATCGCGGATCCAGCCAGTACCGCGACGGCTAATCCCACGCACCGCACCCATATTCAGACATTTCAGTACTGGAATACGGATAGTAGCACCCCTCTCCCCACATGGAACAACTCGAAGCGCCGGGGCGAGGCGCAATAGAGTAGCTCGGTTGCAAACCCCTACCCTAGTTCCAAGTGCCTACCTATTCGATGTGTCCCTTGTTGGGACGCTTCGCGAATAGCAAACGCTTGTCTCCAAGGAGGAGCCCATGACGCGCAAGCAAGTTCATGTTACGGGATTGATATGTGCCCTGACCCTCATGTCGTCTTGTGTAGGTGGTGACAATTCCACCGGGATCGACATCACGACAGTCGCGCTCAGCACCGGCGCCGGCCTCAAGGCCGAGTACTACAGCGGCATGGCCTTTGACACCTTGATGCTTACCCGCACCGACGGCACGGTGAATTTCGACTGGGGCTCCGGCTCCCCCGGCTCCGGCGTGCCCGTCGATCGGTTCTCAGTGCGTTGGACCGGCCAGGTCGAGGCTCTCTACTCCGAGACGTACACCTTCTATACCCAAAGCGATGACGGCATCCGCCTGTGGGTGAACGGTCAGCAGATCGTCAACGACTGGACGGACCACGCCTGGACCGAGGACAGCGGCACCATTACCCTCGCCGCGGGCCAGAGGTACGACCTGAAGCTCGAGTATTACGAGAACAGCGATGGCGCCCTCGCCAAGCTGTCCTGGTCGGGCGCCCGCACCTCGAAGCAGATCGTCCCGCAGACGCAGCTCTACGTGGCCGGTTCGGGCATCGTTTGCGGCACCGCCAACCAGGGCGGTACCATGACGCTGGCCTGTGCGTCCGGGCAGACCATCTCGGCCGTCGGGTTCGCCAGCTACGGCACGCCGTCAGGCTCCTGCGGAGCGTTCACCACAGGCACCTGTAACGCTTCGAGATCGATGTCGGTGGTGTCGAGCGCGTGCATCGGCAAGTCCACCTGCAAGGTGAGCGCGAACAAGTCCACGTTTGGCGATCCGTGTGTCGGGACGAGCAAGCGTCTCTATGCGCAGGCGACCTGCGGCAGCGCAACCGGCACAGGCGGCGCGACTGACACCGGCACGCCGGGAACTGGCGGTGCAACCGGCACCGGCGGCTCGATCGGCACCGGTGGCGCGACCGGCACGGGCACGCCAGGAACTGGCGGTGCGACTGGCACGGGCACGCCAGGAACTGGCGGCGTGACCAGCACCAGCACGCCAGGAGCTGGCGGTGCGACCGGCACCGGCGAGAGCGCCGCAATCGGCACCGGCACGGGCCTCAAGGCCGAGTACTACAACGGCATGAGCTTCGACACGCTGGTGCTGACGCGAACCGACCCCACGGTCAACTTCGACTGGGGATCTGGATCACCCGATGCCAGCGTGAGCGTCGACCGATTCTCGGCACGCTGGACCGGCCAGGTGCAGCCACTCT
>JADGRD010000469.1 GCA_017881285.1 Pseudomonadota bacterium
CCACGCTCGGCGCGACCGTCCTAGTTGCCTATGATGGCGGCGCGGCCGCAACGCGCGCGCTCACCAGCTTTGCAGCGAGCGGGCTGGCCCAGTCGCGGAACATCCATGTCGCCACTGTCGACGACGATGGAGAGAAGGCGTGGGAGATGGCTGAGCGGGCCGTCCAGAGCCTACGTGCCATGGGCGTCCAAGCCAAGGTACACAGCATCGTGTCAGTGCTTCCCAACGCCGAGGCGCTGGTCAAGTTTGGGGTCGAGATCGGAGCCAGCTTGGTCGTCATGGGCGCCTTCGCGAGCTCCCGGATGGCAGAGTTATTTGGGGGATCGGCTACCCGAGCCCTCGCTGAGCGTAGCCCGATACCGCTCTACCTGCAGCACTGACGATTGTCGGTTGGGGATGCGCAGGTCACCCCACCTCGTCGTAGCGCTTGCGCTTGCGCCAAAGGGTGGAGCTGTCGATGCCGAGAATGGCCGCGGCGCCGTCGAGCGAAGGTGCGCGCGCCATCACGGCCAGGATGTGGGCGCGCTCGACGGCCTCGACGCTGAAGTCGCCCCCGATATGGGGGCCCCGCTCCTTGGCGCCAGCGATGCGCTCGGGGAAGGCCCGCGGCTCGAGACGGGGGGAGGGCCAGAGGATCATCGCGCGCTCGATGGCGTTACGCAGCTCGCGCACGTTGCCGGGCCACGCGTAGTCCTCAAGGGCACGCTCGGCCGCGGGGGATAGCTCGGGCACGGCACGGGCCAGGGCGCGGGAGAAGAACGCGAGAAAGTGGCGGGCCAGGGGCAGGATATCCTCGCGCCGCTCGCGCAACGAGGGAACCTTTACCTCGACGACATTCAAACGGTAGAGCAGATCCTCGCGGAACTTGCCGGCCCGCACGTCCGTATCGAGGTCGCGGTTGGTGGCCGCGACGACGCGCACGTCGGCCTGACGAGTCCGCGTTTCCCCGATACGCTCGAACTGCTTTTCTTGCAGGAAGCGCAAAAGCTTGGCCTGAAGGTTCCCCGGCATCTCGCCGATCTCGTCGAGGAACAGGGTGCCACCCTCGGCCGATTCGACGCGCCCGATCTGATCGCGGACGGCCCCCGTGAAGGCACCCTTGGCGTGGCCAAACAGCTCGCTGGCCAGCAGCTCCTCGGAAAGGGTCGGGCAATTGACCAGGACGAAGGGGCGTTCGTGGCGCTTGCTCTGCTTGTGCAGGGCACGGGCAAGCACGCCCTTGCCCGTGCCGCTCTCCCCGCGAAAGAGCACGGCGGCATCCGACGTCGCGGCCCTCGACACCATGTCCAGCACCGCACGCACCGAGGGCGCTGTCGTGGCGAGAAGGATGTCGGGCGTCTCGGCGCTGAGCTGGCTTTGGAGGTCGGCGGCGCGCACGGCCAGCGAGCGCTGCTTGGCGATGCGATCGAGAGTGTGTCGGATCTGCGCGGGTGTGAAGGGCTTGGGCAGGTAGTCCCAGGCGCCGCGCCGCATGGCCTCGACCGCGGTTTCGATGGTTGCGTAGGCCGTGACCATGACGATGGTCAAGTTGGGATTCTCGGCGAGAAGTCGGGGAATGAGGTCGAGGCCGCTCTGCGTGCCGAGCTTGAGGTCGAGGAAGGCCACGTCATAGGTCAGCCGCGTGATGTTTTCCAGCGCCGCCTCCGCCGAAGGAGCCTCGCCCACCTTGCCGCCCAGCGATTCGATGCAGACGCGCAGGGTGTGCCGAATGTTTTTCTCGTCGTCAATGATGAGAACGTTGAGTGGCTCCACGCCGCCAGTCTACCGCAAGGCCCGCGCGGCGGGGCGAGACCGGTATCGGTCGCTCGTTGCAGCTTGCACGGCCTACGCGCGCTGGAATTGCATCATGCAAGCCGCACGCATGTTCGTCGGAGCCAAGGCATCGCCAATGCACGAACCAAGGTGGCACGCGGCGTGCGTAAGCTTCCAGGCGTGATGAACACCAGGCTCGAATGGGCCGCTGGAGGTGAACCAACGGCGGAGGCGCCCAAGCACGGCAGGCTCGGGCGATGGGGAAGCTGGGCCGCCGGCGTGCTTGGGCTCGTCGGAATCATCTTCCTCATGGTGTGGTGCGAGGGTGCGCAAGGAAGGGCCATTCAAAAAATGCCCGAGGGCGAGCGCCATGCGCTCTTCGTGCGCACCCTCCAGAATCTGGAGTCGGTCTGCACCGCGCCCGAGGACGCCATGCACGACTATTGTGCCGCGCAGGCTCGTCTCGCATTGGAATTCTCGGAATGCGACCCGGCCTGTCAGGCCTTGGCCAGCCGGCAGATCTCGCGGGTGCCGCGCCCCCGCTAGCCTGCTGTCAGCGCGCGGTCCAGGGCACGGAACCTGTGCGCATCCTCACGGGCGCTGGGGTGAGTCACTTTCCCGCCGGCGTACACTTAGGCGACATGCGAACCATGAGATGGATTGGATACCTTGCCCTGGGCTCCCTGACGATGTTGGCCTGCAAGTCGGAGACTACCTTTTTGAACGGCCGGGACGGCGCGGCCGGCCAAGGCGCGGGTGGGGCAGGGACCGGTGGCGCAGCCGGACGCCCCGGCACGGGCGGAAGCAATGAATCCGGAGGCATTGGCGGCGCCGCTTCCGGCGGAGCCAGCGGCACAGGGTTTGGCGGCGACGACACCGCGCTCGGTGGTGGTGGGGGCGGTGGCCGCGGCGGGAGTGGTGGCTCAGGGACTGGTGGCGCGGTGAAAGATGGCGGCCAACCGGACGCAGCAAGCGATGTCCTCGTCTCGGCGGACTCACCCGTCTCCGGCGATGTCGATCCGGGCTGCGGTCCCGGGTACCCACTGAACAGCCAGCGTCCACAGGGCGACGGTTGCAACACCTGCTATTGCGAGGGCGGTGGCTACTGGCTTTGTACGACGAAGGCGTGTCCGCCACCGGCCGACGCCGCCCCGGAGGTCGGCGGCGATGCGGGTCCTTGTCCTGCCGGTCAGGTCTACTGTCCGGGTTGCCCTCCGAACCCTGGGACCTGCGGTCCGGCGGGCACCGTCTGTACCGGCGCCCCCTGTCCAGTCAACGATGCCGGATGCACGGGCAGCGGCTGCTCGACCGCCGACGCTGCCTCGACGGCAAAGGATGCCTCGAACGCCGAATCGGGCTCCGCGACTTGCGCGCAAGTAACGACCCAGGCCGAATGCGACGTTCGCGCGGATTGCCATTCGGTCTTCGTCGATCTAATGACCTGTGGCTGCGCTGCCTCGGGTTGTTGCACGCGCTTCAACCGTTGTGCCGATGGCGGACGCGCCGCCTGCAGTCCTCCCGTCGCTTTCGGGTGCACCATCGCCACGCCATACTGTGAAAGCCCCTACGTGGTGTCGTACACGAGCAATTGCTACGAAGGATGCGTGAAAAGCACCGAGTGCGCTGAGTAAGTCGATCCCGTCTCCCCCAGACGGTTACCAACCCCTGACAGGGTGGCGCGCGACCCTCACGGCAATTGCCAAGGATCGTCGGTTCCGTCCTGCCACGGATCCGCGAAGGCGGGCTGCCAGGGATCCTCGACGGGATCTGGCGCAGCCGTGGCGGCCGGCGCTTTCACTAGTTGGCTGATCAACGGCTGCCAAGGGTCGGCGGTGGGATCCTCCGGCGAGGTCGACGCCGTCTCGGCGAAGACGGGCTGCCAGGGATCCACGTCGTCCTGCCAAGGATCCGAGAAGGTGTCCGGCGCCTTCTTCTCGGAGGTGAGTTGCCAGGGATCCTCGTCGCAGTCTTGCCACGGGTCCTGATAGAGCACACACATCGGCGCGGCCAGCGGGACGTAACTGTGCGCGCGGTTGCCGGGACGGCACGTCGCGGATTGCGGAAGGGCCCAGGCATTCGACGAAACCAACAGGCCGGCGAAGACAGCGATGGAAAGAGCGTGTTTCAAGATGGCAACCCCCTCTCGCTACCTTCTATTGTCATGCGCATAGTCTCACCCCGCCCTCGGGGCTTGGCAAGTGACGATCGTCACCGCCACCTTTGTGGGATAGGCTTGGCTCACCATGAAACGCATCGTGCTCTCGCTTGGCCTGCCCGTGCTTCTCGCCGCTTGCTCGACCGGCGGCGGCCGCGCGGACTTCGACCTCAAGCAGATCCCCGGGGCCACCGTGTTCGAGTCCGAGCGGGACTTCGCGTCCACCGTGATCAACGGGCGCTATCGCCTGCTCAACAACGTCTGGAACAAGGGCGCGACCACCGGGCGCTATCGCCAGAAGATCTTC
>JADGRD010000470.1 GCA_017881285.1 Pseudomonadota bacterium
AGTCCATGTTTGCGCCCCGGCGTGTATGATTTCGCCTAGTAACACGTTACCTTTCGACCTGCAACAATTCCGAACATTTGCCCACGACCGGCCGAGCGACAGAACGCCATCGTATTCGAGTTGATTCAAAATAGCCAATCAATTTCAGATACTTGTTGTCATGTAATGGCGTAAGACATTAACTCTTGATCATGATGCGTCCAGCCATGGCGAAGAGACGCCGAAACAGTGTAAAAGGGCAGGCCAGGCACACTGATGCGCTACTTTGACGCAAGAATCATCGAAAATCGCGCACTGGGCAATGGCTACTTCTCACTCCGGCTCGGGGGGTGTGATTCCCTCGCCGCCAGCCGGCCCGGTCAGTTCATAATGCTCCGCGGCGACTGGGGTCGCGATCCGCTGCTTCCCCGGCCGATGTCGCTGCTCTCCGTGGCTCCCGAAGGGCGCGCCGATATGCTCGGCCGGTCGGTCGGGCGCGGCACGAAGCTCCTTGAGGCGGCGCTCCCGGGAACGCGCGTTTCGGTTCTGGGGCCACTCGGCAACGGGTTCCCAGACCCGGCCCCCGCCACCTTCGACCTGCTGGTCGCGGGCGGTGTCGGCATGCCGCCCCTCTTCATGCAGGCCGAACATGCCGCCCGCCGCGGGCTAGTCGACCGGTGCGAAATGATGTACGGCGGCCGAACCTCCCGCGATCTCGTCCTGCTTGGGGAGATGCGCGCCCTCGGCCTGGCCACCCATCTCTCGACCGAGGATGGTTCGGTAGGCCGCAGAGGCCGGGTGACGGCCGCTCTCGAAGCGCGCATCGAGTACCACCGGACCGCCAACCCGGGCCACAAGCTGCGTATCATGGCCTGCGGCCCGCGCGAGATGCTCTGGGCCGTGGCGCGCATCGCGGAGCCCTACGCGATCGAATGCCACCTGTCGGTCGAGGAGCAGATGGCGTGCGGCATCGGCGTCTGCCTGGGCTGCGCCATCCCCGCCCGTTCGCGGCCCTTTCGCTACGCGTGTAGTGACGGTCCGGTGTTCCTGGCGTCCGATCTGATCATACCTCCAGCTCCCGGACACGCGACCGGAGGAACGCCATGACCGCCCCTGCCGCCGGCGGCACGGAAGAACACGCGCCCCCCTCGCTGGTCGCGCGTTGTGGAGGCATCGAGTTTCGCAACCCAGTCCTCACCGCCTCGGGGACGTTCGGGTACGGCAGCGAATTCGCCTCCCTCTTTCCCCTCGCCTCCCTCGGCGGGATGGTGACCAAGGGCATCTCGCCCAACCCGCGCTTCGGCAACCCTGCCCCCCGCATCTGCGAAACGGCATCGGGCATGCTCAACTCGATTGGCCTGGAAAACGTGGGCCTGACGGGTTTCGAGGCCGAGAAACTCCCCTTTCTGCGCACCTGCGGCACGAAAGTTCTGGTGAATTTCTTCGGCACCACCTTCGACGAGTACGTCGAGTGCGGGCAGCGCCTGGGCCGGATGGACGGCGTCGCCGGCCTGGAGATGAATGTGTCCTGCCCCAACATCAAGGCCGGCGGCCTCGAGTTCGGCCGCGATCCGCGCGTCCTGGGCGAGCTGGTGCGCGCCTGCCGGAACGTCATCGAGAAACCGCTGTGGGTGAAGCTGACGCCGAACACCTCGGACATCGTGGCGCTAGCGCGGGCCTGCGCGGAGAACGGCGCCGACGCGGTCTCGGTCATCAACACCATCACCGGCATGGCCATCGATGCGCGCACGCGCCGGCCGCGCCTGGCGACGGTCATGGGCGGACTCTCCGGCCCGGCCATCAAGCCGGTCGCGCTGCGCATGGTCTACCAAATTCACCACGCGGGGATGGGCATCCCCATCTGCGGTATCGGCGGCATTCAGAACGGCCTCGACGCCGTCGAGTTCTTCCTCGCGGGTGCCACCACCGTGCAGGTGGGCACGCAGAACTTCATCGATCCCGCCTCCTCCGAACGCGTGGTCCGCGAGGTCGAGGAATTCTGTCGTCAGCATGGGATCTCCGACGTCTGCGAGCTCGTCGGCGCACTCGAGATCCAGGGGTAATTTCGCACCTTTACCACGAATTAGCCGGCGCGAAATACGCCGGAAACCTTGGCGCGCTACTGTTCGTCGGACCTTGTCGCGTGGCAAGCGGCCGGCTCCGCCGGACGCGAACCGTCGCGGGAAGGCAGGGAAACCTTCCCAGGGTTTCCCTACCAACAAAGAGCATTGAAGATACTCGCAAGGCCGTCTACCCTATCCGGCCGGTGCATCATGAAAAAGATCGAAGCCATCATCAAACCGTTCAAGCTCGATGACGTGAAGGATCGCCTGCGCGAGATCGGCGTGCAGGGCATGACCGTTTCCGAGGTCAAGGGCTTTGGGCGAACCGGCGGCAAGAAAGAGGTCTATCGCGGCTCTGCCTACGTCGTGGATTTCGTACCCAAGGTCCGCATCCAGATCGTAGTCAAGGACGAGATGGTCAAGGACGTGGTCGAGGCTCTGATGAGCGTCGCCCGGACTGGCCACATCGGCGACGGCAAGATCTTCGTGACTCCCGTCGACGAGGTCATCCGCATCCGAACCGGTGAACGCGGCGAAGATGCTCTCTAGCCGCTCTCCGACATAGCCCAAACGCATCGCGCGATTCGCGCAGAAGGGAAACCGCACCATGTCCCCAGCCGAGGTCCTTGAGTTCGCAAAGAAGAATGGCGTGAAGCTCGTCGATTTCAAGTTCGTGGATCTTCTAGGCCAGTGGCAGCACACGACCATGCCCATCCACAAGCTGAAGGTGGAGACCTTCAGCGAAGGGTTCAATTTCGACGGCAGCTCGATCCGCGGCTGGAAGGCCATCAACGAGTCGGACATGACCTGCATCCCCGACGCCGCGACCGCCGTGCTCGACCCCTTCATCAAGGAGCCGACCCTGTCGCTCATCGTCGACATCGCCGACGCCGTCACCCACCAGCCGTACGTCCGCGACCCGCGTCAGATCGCCAAGAAGGCCGAGCAGTACCTGAAGCAAACCGGTATCGGCGACATCTCGTATTTCGGTCCCGAGCCGGAATTCTTCATTTTCGACTCGGTCCGCTTCTGCGAAGGGCCCAACACCTCGTTCTACAAGATTGATTCGAAGGAAGGCCGCTGGAACACCGGCAACGAGGAAGAGGGCGGCAACCTCGGCTACAAGCCCGACTACAAGCGCGGCTATTTCCCGGTTCCCCCCATCGACTCCCAGGTCGACATCCGCGCCGAGATGGCCTTGACCCTGGAGAAGCTCGGCATCACCGTCGAGGTCTTCCACCACGAGGTGGCCACCGCCGGTCAAGCCGAGCTGTCCATGGTCTTCGGCCCGCTGGTGACCATGGCCGACCACACCATGTGGTACAAGCACGTAGTCAAGAATGTGGCCCGCAAATGGGGCAAGACCGCGACCTTCATGCCCAAGCCCATCTTCGGCGACAACGGGTCGGGCATGCACTGCCACCAGTCGATCTGGAAGAGCGACAAGAATCTTTTCGCTGGCGACAAGTACGCGGGTCTTTCGGAAACGGCGCTCTACTACATCGGCGGTCTCATCAAGCACGCCCCCGCCATCCTGGCCATCACCAACCCCGGCCTCAACAGCTACCGCCGCCTGGTGCCAGGCTTCGAGGCGCCGGTCAACCTGGCCTACTCGTCGCGCAACCGTTCGGCCGCGATCCGCGTGCCCGTGGCATCCTCGCCCATGGCCAAACGCCTCGAGTTCCGCTGTCCGGATCCGATGGCCAACCCGTACCTGGCCTTCGCGGCCATGCTCCTCGCCGGTATCGACGGCGTCCAGAACAAGCTCAAGCCCGGCGATCCGATGGACAAGGACATCTACGAGCTGCCGCCCGAGGAACTGCGCGACATTCCCAAGGCGCCCGGTTCCCTCGAGGAGGCCCTCGAAGCCCTCAAGAAGGATCACGCCTTCCTGCTCAAGGGCGACGTGTTCACCAAGGAAGTGGTGGAAACCTGGATCTGGTGGAAGGAAGAGAACGAGCTCAAGCCCTCCCGCCTCCGGCCCACCGCCTTCGAGTTCGCGCAGTACTTCGATTCGTAGTCGCGCCCCCGGCGGCTCCCGAGGAAAGCCCGCCTCATGGCGGGCTTTCCTTTGTGAACGGGACCCTGGGAGGGTCCCGTAGGCCCCCCGCGAAGAGTGACGCCGGGCAGAGCCCGTCGTCACTCACGCGATTGTGAACCGGACCCTG
>JADGRD010000471.1 GCA_017881285.1 Pseudomonadota bacterium
GAGCTGGTGGCGGCGCTCTTGCACCGGCCCAAGGTGTTGTTTCTCGACGAGCCCACCATCGGTCTCGACGTGTCGATGCAGGCGCAAATGCGCGACTTCATCCGGCGCCACAACGAGGCCACGGGCGCGACCATCCTGCTCACCAGCCACTACATGGCCGACGTGGCCGCCCTCTGCCCGCGGGTCATCGTCATCGACAAGGGCCACCTCATCTACGACGGCGAGCTCAAAGCCCTCGCCCGCCGCATCCGCCCGGAGAAGCGCATCACGCTGCATTTCTCGACGGTGCCGGCGCCAGGCGCCCTCGATCGCCTGGGCAACTGCGTGGAGCGCTCGGACACGCAGGCCACCCTCTCGGTGCCCGCGGCCGCCGTGACCGACGCGGTCCGCGCCGCGCTCGAGCATTTGCCCATCGCCGATATCTCCGTCGAGGATCCGCCCCTCGAGGAAATCATGCGCGAGTTCCTCGCCGGCGACCGTCCGGCCAAGGGCGGCGAGAGCGCGCCATGAGGCGAGGCTGGCTGGGCGAGGCCGGGCGGGACGCGCGGCGCCTGCTGCGCGCCTACCCCAGCCTCCTGCGCGTCGGGATGGCCGACATGCTGGCCTACCGGGCCGAGTTTCTGGTGTGGATCCTCTCCATGAACCTGCCCCTGGTGATGATGGCGCTGTGGACCGCGGTGGCCGCCGACGGGCCCGTGGGGCGTTTCGGGCAGCGCGATTTCGTCGCCTATTACCTCGGCATGCTTATCGTGCGCATCCTCTCCGGCTCGTGGCTGGTGTGGGAGCTGACCATGGAGATCCGCCGCGGCATCCTGGCCACCCGCCTCCTGCGCCCCATCCATCCCTTGTGGGCGTTCAGCGCCACGCAACTCGCGGCGGTGCCCATGCGGGTCGTCGTGCTGTCGCCGCTGGTGGTGGTCCTCTACTGGGTGGCCGGCGCGCGCCTGCCGGTGCACGATCCCGCCCGGCTGGCGATTCTCGCCGCCTCTCTCGTCGGCGCGTGGCTGCTCCTCTTCCTGGTCATGGCCCTCATCGGCATGCTCGCGGCCTACGTGGAGAGCGCGCTGTCGGTCTTCGATCTGTGGCTGGCGGCACAGTCCATCCTGTCCGGCTTTCTCGTTCCCCTCGAGCTCATGCCGGCTTGGGTAGCGCGCTTGGCGCGCGTGCTGCCCTTCCGCTACATCTTGGGATTTCCGGTCGAGACCCTCATCGGCCTCGAGAGCAACGCCACGGCCCTGCGCGACCTCGGCGTGCAGTGGCTCTTCATCGCCGGCGCCCTGCTCGCGACCATCGTCCTGTGGCGGCGTGCCCTACGGCGATTTGCCGCCTTTGGAGGCTGACGGTGAGACGCATTCTCCGCCGCTACGCCCGCCTGCTCGCCGTGCAGATACGTACCTCGTTCACCTTGGCCGTGCAGTACCGCTTCGATTTCTTCGTCGAGGGCATGCTGGCCGTGATCTGGCTGGCCATCACCCTGGTGCCGCTGGCCGTGGTCTTCGCGCGCCGGCCGTCCGTGGCGGGCTGGAGCTACCCCGAGGCGCTCGTCGTCGTGGGCCTTTTCTCGATGCTCAAGGCCGTGCTCGACGGCGGCGTCATGCCCAGCCTGAACCACGTCGTCGACGGCGTGCGCAAGGGGACTCTCGATTTCATCCTGCTCAAGCCGGCCGACGCCCAGTTTCTCGTCTCGACGGCGCGCTTCGAACCCTGGCGCATCCTGGACTTCCTGGGCAGTGTCGGCATCGTCCTCTTCGCCTTTCATCGCCTGCACCGCTGGCCCGGCGCCCTCGGCGTCTGTCTCGGCCTTTTCCTCTTCGCCGTGGCACTGATGCTGCTCTATTCGCTGTGGATCCTGGTGGTCAGCCTGTCGTTTCGCGTGGTCAAGGTGGACAATCTCTCCTACCTCTTCGTGTCGATCTTCGACGCCGGCCGCTGGCCCATCCACGTCTTCAAGGGCGCGCTGCGCGTGGTGTTCACCGTGGTATTCCCGCTCGCGCTCATGACCACCTATCCCGCGCAGGCGCTGCTTGGCACGCTGACCTTGGCGCACGCGCTCTACGCCGGCGCCGGTGGGCTGCTCTTCACCGCCCTGGCCCGTCTCGTCTGGCAACAATCCCTGCGCTCCTACAGCTCGGCCAGCTCCTAAAAATCCCGGCCAACCGCCGTCGCACCTGCTACCTTACGCTGCCGATCGATGGACGAGCAGCACAAACGCCTATGCGCCGAGGTCGCCAACCGCCGCACCTTCGCCATCATCTCGCACCCGGACGCGGGCAAGACCACGCTCACCGAGAAGCTCCTGCTCTACGGCGGCGCCCTGCACCTCGCCGGCTCGGTGCGCGCCAAGGGCGGCGGCCGCCACACCGCCAGCGACTGGATGGAGATCGAAAAGCAGCGCGGCATCTCGGTGTCGTCGAGCGTGCTGCAATTCGACTACGCCGGCCGGCGCATGAACCTGCTCGACACCCCCGGCCACAACGATTTCTCCGAGGACACCTACCGCACGTTGTCGGCCGCCGACACCGCCATCATGCTCATTGACTGCGTCAAGGGCGTCGAGCCGCAGACCATCAAGCTCTTCCAGGTCTGCCGCATGCGCGGCATTCCCATCGTGACCTTCGTCAACAAGATGGATCGCGACGGCAAGGAGCCCTTCGAGCTGCTCGACGAGATCGAGCGCGTCCTCGGCATCCCGTGCAGCCCGGCCAACTGGCCCATCGGCGCGGGCGCCGGCTTCGACGGCGTGTACGACCGCCTCGCCTCTGCCCTTCTCCGCTTCGATGGGGGCTCGCGCTCGGAGCGCGTGGCCATGCATGCAGTGGACTGGGACGACCCAGATCTCCGCGAGGCCGCCGGCGCCAAGGCGCTGGCCAAGGCGCGCGAGGAGCTCGAGTTGCTGGCGACCGCGGGCAATGCCTGGGACCGCGAGCGCTTCCTCGCCGGCGAGCTGACGCCCGTCTTCTTCGGCAGCGCCATGACCAACTGCGGGCTCCATCCCCTGCTCGAGCACTTCGTCGAGCTGGCGCCCCCGCCGCGCGCACGCCCAACCTCGGCCGGCACCCTGGCGCCCGACGACGCCGCCTTCTCCGGCTTCGTCTTCAAGATCCAGGCGAACATGGATCCGCAGCACCGCGACCGTATCGCCTTCGTGCGCATCTGCTCGGGCCACTTCGTGCGCGGCATGAACGTCAAGCACGTGCGCACCGGCACGCCCCTGTCGCTGTCGCGCTCGGTTCAGTTCATGGCCCAGGAGCGCACCGTGGTCGACGAGGCCTACTCCGGCGACATCGTGGGCCTGTGGGATCCCGGCGTCTTGCGCATCGGCGACAGCCTGTGCGAGGGCGCGCCCGTCGAGTTCGAGGGCATCCCGCGCTTCTCGCCCGAGCACTTCGTGCGCGTGCGACTCGACGACCCGATGAAGCGCAAGCAGCTCAAGAAGGGTCTCGACCAGCTCTCCGAGGAGGGCGCCGTGCAGCTCTTCTTCGACCGCCGGCGCCTGGAGCGCGATCCCATTCTCGGCGCGGTCGGCGTGCTGCAGTTCGAGGTCATCGAGCACCGCCTGCGGAACGAGTACGGCGTGCGCGTCCGCTTCGACCGCCTGCCCTACCGTTTCGCGCGCTGGCTGGAAGGACCGGACCTCGATCAGGACAAGCTGGAACTGCCCGGCCGGCAGAGCTGCGTGACCGACGTGGAGGGACGGCCGCTGGTCCTCTTCGAGACCGAGTGGCTCATGCGGCGAGCCGAGGAGGAGAACCGCTCGGTCAGGTTCATTTCGGCCGTGCAGCCGGGCCGCAGCAGCCGGTCCGCGGCGTAGCGGAATCCGCAGGGGACGATCGCGCGATGGCACGGTCGCGGTGGAAATGGATCCCTTCTCCCTGGTCTCCCGCCTCGCGGCCTCGGTCCATCCGCCAAGGTTTCACTCGATTCGCTATGGTGGAGTTCTCGCCCCCCACGCGAAATGGCGGCCCTTGGTGGTTCCCCCGCCACCGCCCGAGGCCACCAGCGCCCCAGGCGCGGAAGACGCTTGCCACTCCCTGCCCATGGCCAAGCACCCCAAGCCACGACCGGCCAGCCATCGCTGCGGCTACATCCCCTGGCACGTGCTCATGCGCCAGCTCGGTATCGACGTCGAGACCTGTCCGCGCTGCCGGGGCAAGATGAAGATCATCGCGCTGGTGCGGGACCCCCAAAGCATCGCCC
>JADGRD010000472.1 GCA_017881285.1 Pseudomonadota bacterium
GACGCAAGCCCAACACGCAGGTGCTGAACGTCAACGAAGTCGGGCTGCTCCTCGACGAGCGCGGCAATGTGCACGTCGACGATCTCTGCCGCACCAACCTGCCCAACATCTTTGCCGTGGGCGACGTCGTGCGCGGCCCCATGCTCGCCCACAAGGCCTCGGAGGAGGGCGTGATGGTGGTCGAGCGCATCGCCGGCCAGACGACGCGCATGAACTACGACACCGTCCCGTGGATCATCTACACCTCGCCCGAGATCGCCTGGGTCGGCAAGACCGAGCGCCAGCTCAAAGCCGCCGCGCGCGACTATAAGATCGGCGTCTTCCCGCTCTCGGCCAGCGGCCGCGCCCGCGCCATGGGACAAACCGTTGGGCTGACCAAGATCCTCGCCGACCAGCACAGCGACCGCATCCTGGGCGTTCACATCATGGCGCCCATGGCCTCCGAGATGATCGCGGAGGCGGTGCTGGCCATGGAGCTCGGCGCCAGCACCGAGGATGTGCAGCGCACCATCCATGCCCACCCGTCGCTCGCGGAAACCACCCACGAAGCCGCTCTCGCCGCCGACGGAAGAATGCTGAATTTTCACGGGTGAGGGGGTTCCGTCCGAAAATTGCCGCAGGATCTCGGCCGCGATCTTGGTGTACCGTAGGAGGCGCGATGAGAAGCATGCCAGGATCCCGTCGCGCCCTGCTTTGGGCGCCAGTCGCCTGCGTCCTCCTGACGCCCCGGCTGTCGTTTGCCGCCGGCGAGGCGGAGCCGACGGCGCCGCAAGCGACAGAGCCGCCGGCCGCGCCGAAGGCTGAGGCTGAACCCCAAGGCGAGGTCGCCCCCCCACCCTCCACCCAACCCGCGGCCTCGCCCAGCGAGGACTACAGAGCCACGAAGGCTATCCCGAGGAAACTGTTGCGGCCCTTGCTGGGCTGCTGGCAACTCGACGGGCAGGAGCGCTGGACCATCTCGCGTCTCGACGCCAGCGGCGCGCAGGTCGTGACCCGCTTGATGAGTTCCGCGAAGAAGCGCGCGGACCGTGTCCCGTTCCCCGAACAGGCGAAACGCGCCGCCGTTCCTGCGACACTCAAGTACGACGCCAAACAAGACAACTTCGGGTTCACCACCGCGGGCGGCGGCCGAACGACGCTCGTGGTCTTCAAGCACTCGGGTTCCATCCTGGAAGCCAGCCTGTTCTCCAAGCGCTCGAGCAAGGCTCCCTACGCCTTCTCCGGCTACTCCGCGACCCTCGAACACTGCAAGGCGCCGAAACGTAATCCCCCGAAGAAGGTAACGCCTGCGCGGATTCCCCCGCGTCTCAAGTAACTACGGCTTGCCGGCCTTCACGAGCTTGCTCCAGCCGTCCTTGAGCTGGACCGTACGATTGAAGGCGGGCGTGCCGGGCTTCGAATCGACAGCGTCGGCGCAGAAGTAGCCCAGGCGCTCGAACTGGAAACGCGCGCCGGGCGCGGCTTCGGCCAGGGAAGGCTCGATACGCGCATCCGTCAACGTCTCTAGCGAAGCCGGATTCAATGTGCTCCGGAAATCTTTGTCGCCGCCCCCGGGATTCTCGACGGTGAAGAGACGGTCGTAGAGGCGCACGGTGGCCTTGACCGCGTGCGCGGCCGACACCCAGTGCGAGGTGCCTTTCACGCGCCGGCCGTCGGGCGCGTCGCCACCGCGCGAGGCCGGATCCCAGGTGCAATGCAGCTCGACGACCTCGCCCTTGTCGTTCTTCACGATGTCGGTGCAGCGGATGAGGCAGGCGTAGCGCAGGCGGATCTCGGCGCCGGGCGACAGACGGAACCACTTCTTGGGCGGGTTCTCCATGAAGTCGTCCTGTTCGATGTAGACGACTTTCGAGAAAGGAATCTTGCGCGTGCCCAGAGACGGATCGTCGGGATGGTTGGGCGCCTCGAACCAGTCGACCTGGCCCTCGGGATAGTTGTCGATGGCGACCTTGAGCGGCCGCAGCACCGCGAGCGCGCGCGGAGCCCGCTTCTCCAGATCTTCGCGAATCGCGAATTCCAGCAGACCGACGTCGACCGTGCTGTCGTTCTTGGCCACGCCGACGCGCTCGGCGAAGGCGCGGATGGCCTCCGGGGTGTAGCCGCGGCGGCGCAAGCCGCTCAAGGTGGGCATGCGCGGATCGTTCCAACTGCTCACCAGTTTCTCGTTCACGAGCTGGAGCAAACGACGCTTGCTCATCAGCGTGTAGGTCAGGTTGAGGCGCGCGAATTCGATCTGGCGCGGCTGATACGGCAAAGGCAGGTTCTGGATGCACCAGTCGTAGAGCGGCCGGTGGTCCTCGAATTCCAGCGTGCAGATCGAGTGCGTGATCCCCTCGAGCGCGTCGGAGATGGGATGGGCGTAGTCGTACATGGGGTAGATGCACCACGCGTCGCCGGTGCGATGGTGATGCGCCTTCTTGATCCGATAGAGCGGCGGGTCGCGCATGTTGAGGTTCGGGTGCTGCATGTCGATCTTGGCGCGCAGCACGCGCGAGCCGTCGGCGAACTCGCCCGCGCGCATGCGGCGGAACAGGTCCAAGTTCTCCTCGACCGTACGGCTACGGAATGGGCTGTCCTTGCCCGACTTGTAGAAGTTGCCGCGGTACTCGCTCGTCTGCTCGGCCGTCAGGTCACAGACATAGGCCTTGCCCTCGCGAACTAGGTGCTCCGCGCACTCGTAGATCTTCTGGAAATAATCCGACGCGTACAGCGCCTCGCCGTGCCACTGGAAGCCCAGCCAGCGGACATCTTCAGCGATCGAGTCGACATATTCGACGTCTTCGGCGGTCGGGTTGGTGTCGTCGAAGCGCAGGTTGCACTTGCCGCCGTACTTGGCCGCCGTGCCGAAGTTGAGGCAGATCGACTTGGCGTGCCCGATGTGCAGATAGCCGTTGGGCTCGGGCGGAAAGCGCGTGTGCACCCGGCCGCCGTTCTTCCCGGCGGCCAAGTCGGCGTTGATGATGTCTTCGATGAAGTTCGCGGCCGGCCGGCTTTCGGGTTTCTCGTCGGTCATGTCATCAACCTATGCGCGAGTCGCGCAGTTGCCAAATGAAAAACGGGGCACCGAAGTGCCCCGTTTTCTTGCTAGCAAGAATGCGCCGATTTACTGGAAGGAAACTCCCGTCCAGCAGAAGTTGGTAGCGGTGTAGTCGGTGGTGGCGTTCGAGGTGATCTCCAGGCCCATGTTAACGATGTTCTTCAAGTCGTCGGTGGTGAGGTTCGTCCCGGTGCCGTCCCAGCACTTGGTGTTGAAGACGGTGAGCGTGGCGGCGGTGCCGGGCTGGACGTTAGCGCAGTAGCCCTCGTCGGCGGGCACGTGGCCCTTGACTCCAATCACGCCACGGATCAAGCCGGTGGGAGCGGGCGAGACGGCGGAGGGATCGAAGGCAAACGACACCTTGGTGTACTTCGAGAGGTCCACCGTATCGCCCTCCGTCGCGGAGGCGTTCGTACCGAGCTCGAGGCCCCAGTAGCCGGTGTAGTCGGGGCCCGTGACACCGGGCGTGGTGCCGACCTTGGGAACACTGCCAGTGATGCAGAGTCCGGTGTCCCCGCTCCACACGGCCTTCCCGCCGCTCGACGGGCAGGGTTTGGCTTTGGTAATCGGTTCGCTGGTGCCGCCCCCGTTCGCACTGTTGTCGCACACCGGCGAGGTCGCGGTGTTAAATGCGCCCAGCGCGATCCAGCCGAAGCCGCTCAGCACGCCCGAGGCCTTGCCACTGGAGAAGCAGACGCTGTCCGCTCCTGCGGTGCAGGATCCGCCGCCCGAGGTGCCACCAGCCGCGCCACCAGCCGCGCCACCGCTGCCGCCACCGCTGCCGCCGCCACCGCTGCCGCCGCTGCCGCCGCTGCCGGCGCACGAAGCCGAAATCGCCAGGGCGCCACAAAGCGCCAGGGCGGTCAGGGTCAAGCCAACTCGAACTTTGGAGAATTTCTGTGCGTTCATGTCACCCTCTCGTTTGATCTGGTCGCAAACTCAACAACATATAGGGGCGGGATGGGAACAAATATGTGCAAAAAAGTCCAGTCCCTGGCCAAGGTCCGGCTGACGCTGTAAGTCGCGCGAGATGCGTCGGACGCGCCGCTACAGGCTGCTCGAGAACCTCTGCTCGTAAGCCTCGACATCGCCGACTTCGCCGATGTCCACCGTCAGGATTTCCATGGTGCGCGGGTTGACCACGATGTTGAGG
>JADGRD010000473.1 GCA_017881285.1 Pseudomonadota bacterium
TTCGATCTTCGCCGGGCTGCCACTGGCGATCTTCCAGGTTCCCTTCTCGGCGGGCAGCAACGTGCCGGGCACCTTGAGCGTCGTGGGCGCGGTCAACGTGATGGCGCCGCTTGTGGCCGTGGCGGTCAGCTTGAAGTTGATCAGCTGATACCCCATGTTGTTCTGGACATAGACTTCCTTGGGGGAGGCATCGCTGTCGGGGCGAACCACGATGTTGTAGCTAGAGGACCAGAGATCGTCGCACCAGTGCGCCTGGGCCTGCGCCGAGCACAGGAGCGCGGACAAGACCGTTCCGACCAGAATGCTAGCTTGGCGAATGTTCATGTTCGTCCTCCTGGGAAGTGCCCGGTGAAGCCAAGGGCACCTGTGTGCCGCTTGCCGATGGTCCATGGTAACCACCTCGGGTAGTTTACTCTAGCAGGAGTCGGAGGAGAACGCCTTCGATCAGTGTATGTGCATGTACTCCGGTCGGAGCGTGCGAACGGGTGCGCGTGCGTCACCGACACCGATCGATCGCCAAGGTCGATGGCGTAGCGCCCGTCCGGAGGCGGACTAGCCTTGAAATCTACTCCCGCCGGAATCGGTAGATCTGGAAACCCGCGCGCTTGAGAAGATCGGGCATGCCCATGACCGCGTCGACGTCCCATTTCTGCACTTCGGGGGATAGCTCGTCGAAGGGGACCAGGTAGGGGGTGATCTTGGCCGCGTTGTCCTTCTTCGGGCCTAGCCGCCAGCCGGCGCGCAGCTTTTCTTGATTCCAGCGCTCGTGCTCCAGGCGGGCCATGACATTCGCATCCTCGGGGGTGAAGGTGAATGACTTCGGCTCCTCGCCGGTGCGGGCGTGGACGGGCTCGAAGCCGCAGCCGATGGCGCGCAGCTTGTTGGGGATGTCGTCGGCCTGCTGGCGATTCGACTCTTTCAAGTCCTCTTCGAGTCTCTCCCAGGTTTGCATCTCGCGGACGTCCGCGGGGCGCTTGCCCTTTTGTTCCTCAAGGAAGCGCTCGTGGACGGCGCGGCCGAGTTTCTCTCGCATGCTTCCCAGCAAGACATCCCGGCCCACCAGGCGCAAGAAAGACTCGGCGTCCACGTGCAAGTCCAACTGGTCGTGCGGCGGCAGCGAGGCCTGCTCGAAACTGCGGTGGCCGCCCAGCATGCTCATGTCGATGATGGCTTCCATCGAGCGGGCGCGGTGCTTGAACAGGGGCGTCTTGATGAAGGCGCGCAGGACGCCCGGGTCGATGTGCACCGTCGCGCCCTCGACCATGGACTTGCAGCGATCCTTCCATTCGAACATCGAGCGCAGAACCAACGCCCGCCGCAGCAAGAAGACATCGCCGCCGTCGTCCGCGGGGTTCAAGTCGGCGATGTCGATGAACCCGCGCAGCCGGCTGACGAAGTCGGGGCCCTTGCGGCGGCCGAACGCCTTCGTCTCCTCCTCCGAGGCCTTGGCGCGGGCAAAATCGTGGAAGTTGTGGCTGGTGCCGCCGGCGAAGACAAAAATGGCCTTGCCGATGGGGTGATCGGTTTCGCCGTCCTTGAATTTCCCGTCCTGCATGGGCGCCAGGAAGTACTTCAGCCAGCCGAGCGGCTCGCTGCCGAACGAGGCATCGAATTCGTCGAAGAAGACCAGCGGCAGCTTGCCCACCAGCACGATGTCGCGCACCTTGTGCAGGGCGCGCACCAGATCCTCGAGCGCTGAGAACTGCGAGACGTTGAACTCGACCTTCTCGATGTCGCCACCGCCGACGGCCCTCGCCACCTCGTTCACGCCGAACGATTTGCCGGCCCCGGGCGGGCCGAACACGGCCACCGACAGCGGGCGCGGCGGGTGCGGGTCGGCGATGTATTCGGTCAGTAGATTCCGAACCGCGCGGAAGCCTTCGATCTCCATGCGATCGACGGTGCGAAAGCGGCCGAAACAGCCCACCGGGATGCCGCGCAAGGCCCCGTCGGCGCCCTCGCGCACCAGCGCATAGGCGGTTTCCTCGAACCCGCTGGCGGCCTTGTCGCGCAGGATGCTCCACGATTCGGGATCGGCCTGCGTCCTGGCATCCGCGGGAACGGGCACGGACTCGAACTTGGTCTCGTCCTTTCCGCGCTCGCCGAAGAGGCCCGCGCTGGCCGGGTCGAATTTGCCAGGATCGTCGCCAAAGCCCTGGCGCAGGAGCCGGCGGCTGGCGTGCAAGCCGCGGGCGATCCCGTCGGCCAGCGAGCGCCCATCGCCGCTGTCGAGCGCGCCAACTAGACCGGCGACGAAGGCGCTGGTCGTGCCGAGCATGCTACCGGCGAAACCGTCGGCATAGCCGCCCTCGATGTTGGCTGGATCGTAGTACAGGGTGGTCGGCATCGCGGCCTCCGGCTGGTAGTCGGCCGCGCCATCGAGCCCGAACATGACCACGACGTGGGCGCAGCGGCTCAGGCGCGGCAACATGGGATGGGCCGACATCTGCCAGACGAAATCCATCGCGGTCCGCTCCCACGACAGGCCGCGGCCCAGGTTGACGCCCGCGGCGCGCAGATCGTCGGGCAGCAGAACGACCGTTAGCCGCTCGCCGTGATGCGCGAGCAGGTGCTCCCATAAGGCGCCCTGGAAAAGCGGGGCGTGCATCTTGAGCACCACGGCAGGTGTGGCCTTGGCATCGCGGATGGCCGCGGGCCAGGCCTCGGGTGTGTCGCGAAAACCGTTGCCCGCGTCGTCGAGAACCACGATGACGGCCGCGGGATCGTCTTTCTCGACGGTCGGTATCTTGAGCAAGGCTTTTGCGGGCGCGGCAAACCCGCCCCAGCGCACAACGCGGTAGAGCCTCGGCTTGGGTTGACCCTTGCTCGCACCCACGAGTCCCAGGTCGGCGTGCGAACGCAAGTAGCCCGAGTCGAGGCCGCGCAACGTCGCCTCATCCAGCGCGGGAGCGAGCGGCCGGCGGCCGGTAGCGGCCTCGATCAGATCGGCCTGCAAGAGCGCCCCACCCGCCCGCACGACGAGTCGCGCGCCTTCCTTGCACTGCCAGTTCAGGCGCGCATCCGCCGCGCCCCCCCGCGGGCCCGGCAACGGCGGCATCCCGAGGCTAAACCAGTCAACGGCTACGTCGCCCGCGACGACGATGGACTTGGCTGGGCTGGGCTGTGACATGCGGCGCACTCCTTCCGTTGAGAGGGAGAGTGTACAGGGAAACCGGACGGGAGAGAACGAACCCTCCGAACAGCGGCCGCGCTCGCCGCTACGCCGCCTGCGCCAGCAGCCGCCGGATGGCTTCCACGGCGCCGAAGATCGGCTTGCGGTCCAGCGCCTCTTGCATGGACAGCCACGCGAAGCCCGAGCTTTCCTCGTTGAGGGTGACGGTGCCCAGGGCGGTGCAACGGAAATAGAGGTTCAGGCAGTGCATCTTGCCCGCCGCGATGGGCGGGCTGTTCTGGTAGAAGAGAAAGCTGACGTCCTTGGCGGCCAGGCTGGTTTCCTCGGCCAGCTCCTTGTCGACCGTGCCCTCGGGCGTGTCGCCATAGTCGAGCTTGCCGCCGGGCAGGCACCACTGTCCGTCGCCGTATTCCGAATTCGCGCGCCGAAGCAGCAACATGCGACCAGCGGCATCGAAGGCGAACACGCGTATGACGACGACCGGACGAGGCGAGGTGGGCGACATGAAGGAACCTCTATGCCGAAAGCCGGCCCTGAGCAAGTCGCGTGAGAAGCCCCCTCAGGCAGAAGGCCGTGTTCCAAGGCTAAGTCTCTCGCCCGGCAGGGCAACGACGGATGTCCGACAACCAGTACTGCGTCAACTAGTTGACAATTGTGATCGTGCCGGTCATCGCGGCATGAATCGAGCAGTCGTAAAAGAGGGTGGCTGGCGCGTCGCTGGGAACCGCGAAAGTTACGTTGCCGGCGGTTGCGCCATTGCCAGAGACGCCTGAACTGTACGCGTTGCCGGTCCCGGTGCTCTGTACGGTCTTGATGTAGAACGGGTGCCCGGGGGAATTGACGGCGAATACGTACGTGCTCCCGCGGCAGAAGGTGAGGCTTGGATTGGAAGCCCCATCAATCATGTACGCAGTCATGCCGCTATTGACGACCTGGAGGGTTCCGGGAGCATGGCATGAGGCGCTCGCGTCCGGCCCTCCTGAGCCACCGGTGCCCATCATCATGCCGCCATTACCCATCATCCTGCCGCCAATGCCCATCATCATGCCGCC
>JADGRD010000474.1 GCA_017881285.1 Pseudomonadota bacterium
CAGGATTTCCTGGTCCATGTCGGTCGGCCGCATGCCGAATTCGCGTTCTAGCCGGTCGATGAGCCGCCGGGCGTAGCCCGCGGTCGAGATCCAAGTGCCCGAGTTCAGGTAGTCGTAGCCAGTCGGATTGCGTGGCACGCGCTGGCCCGAGCGATTGAACTCGCGGTCGTATACCCGCCGCAGAAATGGCCCCAGGTTCAAGGCGCCGCAGACCATGGGCGCGGAGGCACGCCGGAATTTTTCCTCGATCTCGGGAAGTCCGCTCAGGAATACGACGTCGAAAGGATCGACCGAGAGCACGACCTCGTCCTCGGGAAGCTCCTTGATGTAGTCCCGCGTCTCCATCGTCTTCTGCCCGAACCCGACCCATTGCTTTCCCCATCCGAGAGCGACAGGCGCGATCTCGTGACGCCGGCAGGAGGCCATGAAGAGGTCGAAGTATGCCTGCCGGTCGGTGCCGTACGCGATGACGGTGGCCATGGCTCCCCAAATCTGGATCGGCCTGGCGAATGTGCAAGGGGCATGGGCGCACGGCCAGGGGCAGTGCCGATGGGAGGAGCGAAATCCCGGGATGGAGACTACAAGCCTGCGGGAACCTTGGATGTCGTTCGCGGCCCTTGGGAAGAGGCTCGGATATTGCGTCGACGAGCGAGATTGGAATCGGGCTGTTACGGTGTTCCGTTGCAGGTTGCGACAACACCCCCGGGTTCTGGACGACAACCGCGCCCGCGGGCTGGCGGTCGCCGGCGGCAGCCTGTACGTCACTCACGCCTACTCTGCGGCGATCGAGGCATTTCCGACCTCCGGCTGCGCCTCGCCGGCCAACCTGCTGTGGTCCGACGAGCCGTGGTCCCCGAACACGGAAACCATCGCCGTCGCCGCCGACGCCACCGACGTCTATGGGACCACGAGGTACTTGATTTCGTTCGGCTGCGAGCGCGCCGCGAGTGTGCGGCTGATCTCATTCCGCGCTCGGAAGGCACTGCCGCGCGATCGCCCCGCCGATTCTCTGATATCCTAATCTACATGCGAAGCTGGTTTGGCATTCTGTGCGTTGTCGTTCTCACTGGCGGAGCAGGAATCGTCGGGAGCGGTTGCGGAGAATCCAACGGTATTGCCCGCAAGGATGCCGGAGCGCCGTCCGATATTGCGATTTCTTCCGGCGGCGCGATGGGCACGGGAGGGGTGGTCGGCACCGGTGGCGCGGTTGGCACTGGCGGCCTCACCACGGTAGGCGGCTCCGAGGGTTCTGCCGCAGGAGGCTCGACCGGCACGGTCTTGGGCGGCGCGGGTGCTGCCGGCACCGGTGGCGCGGGCGGCGCGGGTGGAGCCGGCGGGTCCGAGCCTCGCCGCTCGGATGCCAGCGTGCCCGATGCGGCCGGCAGCGACGGTGCGCCTGGAACGGGCGGGGCATCCGGCAGCGGCGGCGCGCCTGAAACGGGCGGGGCATCCGGCAGCGGCGGCGCGAGCGGCAGCGGTGGTGCGACGGGTACGGGCGGGAGCACCGGGTCGGGTGGCGCGACGGGTACGGGCGGGAGCACCGGCTCGGGCGGCGCGACGGGTACGGGCGGGAGCACCGGCTCGGGCGGCGCGAACGGCACCGGGCCCTGCGACATCTATGCGGCCGCCAGCCCAACAACACCGTGTGTTGCGGCGTACAGCATGATTCGGGCTCTCTCGAGCAAGTACAGCGGGCCCCTCTACCAGGTCAGGAAAGGGGGAGGGAGCAAGAACACCGGGACGGGTGGCACGACCCAGGATATTGGGGCGAAGGATGGCTTCGTCGACTCGGCTGCCCAGGACACGTTCTGCGGCACCGATGCATGCACCGTCTCGAAGCTCTATGACCAGTCCGGCAAGGGGAACGATCTCACCGTGGCGAAGAAAGGCTGCTCCGCCGGAACTGCGCTCGAAGACGACTATGAGTCAAGCGCGAAACAACGCTCGTTGACGGTTAACGGTCACATGGTTTACGCACTCTATATGAACGCCCATGATGGCTATCGGAACAACACAACCACGGGCATGCCAACCGGCAGCGCGGCGCAGGGTATTTATGAAGTGGTAGACGGCAAGCGTTATGGCACCGACTGCTGCTGGGAATTCGGAAATGCATCGACGAACAATTGCAACGGCCTCGGCGGCTCGATGAATGCACTCTTCTTCGGAGCCTACCCGTGGGGTACAAGCGCGGGCAGCCTACCCTCGTTCACGGGTGACTTTGGGGGCGGCCCTTGGGTTAGAGACTGCGGAGCAGGCGTTCCAGAAAACCCCACTTGCAACCCGACTGTTGCCTACAATTACGCGATGGGCGTGCTCAAGACCAACGCGACGAAGTGTGCAATCAGATTCGGCAATGCGCAATCCGGCAGTCTGGAAACCGCCTATGACGGCGCTCTTCCCGTCACCCTCGGGTCCATGAAGGGCGGAATCATCCTGGGCATCGGCACTGACAACAGCAATTCGTCGCAGGGGACCTTTTTCGAAGGCGCCATTACAGCCGGCAGCCCGTCGGATGCGGCCGACGCCGCTGTCCTGGCAAACGTGCAGGCCGCGAAGTACGGGCAATAGAGAGGGCTCTGACGCGTGTTAGGGGGAGGTGGTTGACGTGATGTTTCTTATCGGACATTTTACTGCGGATCCGTCTCGGCCAAGGCAAAATGGCGCTTGAAATGACCATCCACAGGGACGGTGCCTGAGGCTTGTCCAGTATCGGTGTTGAAGGCCACCACTGGAATCGAGGCACGAAGCACACCTGTCGCCAGCGATCGGACGATCCCAAACCATGAAGAACCTTACCCCGTGCTCACCTCCGGCACGGCGATCGAAAGTGCACAGGAATCGACCGTCTTGGGTGGCTCATCCTTCGCTTGGCAACGTCGTTCAGGCCGTCTACTGCGACGGCAGACGGATGGGGATGTGAAGGGTGGTCGGGTAGCTTGCGGCGCCTGCCGCTCCCAGGGCCAGGACGCAGTCCCCAACGGCAGGCGTTTCCGAGTGCGAGAGAAGGCGTGCGACGCTTGGGTCCGACAGCGAGGTCGACGTGATAGTCGGGTTGGAAGGGGTCCATACATAGGAGGCGTCGTACACCTTGACCTCCGCGTACGAGCCGACCGCCACCGGCCAAAACGGCACATCCAGCTTCGCGGAGGGGGGCCGCCACACCCGGCTGCCGCAAACGCTAAGAGGCCCAGCCACGTATTGCGCGAGCAGGCCATGTGCCATTCATAGCACGGCCGCGTGCGAAGACATTCCCGAGATTCCTATGGAATGAGCACGTACGCAGCTGGGCTTCTCACAGACGAGGTCGCGCATTCGGTGGTCATACGCTCGTCGAAGGAGGCAGCAGGCATGGGTCATGGTCGACTCGTCTGGCCCATGAGGCAAGCTTTGCCGATGCCGATCTTCTCTGCGATTTCGCGTGCGTTGCAGCTGGACACGCAAGAGTCCGGAATGTCTTGGTTCGCGGCTGGCCAGTTGCTGTTAGACACTCGTGACTTGGTGCTCCACGGCCCGGGCAGAGCACCCTCGATGATGGCATTTCAAGGTCCAGGAAGAACAAGCAGCTCCTGCACCCACCTGAGCCGAAAGCCTCGCTTCGTGTGCACTAGTAACACGACGATCACCGCGGCAGTTGCTTGATCTATGCGTGATTACACATGAAGTGTGCATTGATGCGGTGCGGTACCCGGCAAAGTCGGGGGGCACGACGAGCCAACCATCCTCCTCACCAACGATCACAAGACCGCCGCGACCGGCCTCATCACACGCTATGCATGGACTGCCGCGCCGGCCCGACTGCAAGTGCGATGCATGCGTCCTCTGGACCTATCTTGGGATCAAAACGTGCGCGCCCGGGAATGCATGAAAGCATGTTTCTATGTTCCGTGCACCATGACGCCGCATGACGTCGCAACACCGACGAAGGAAATCTCATGAACCCACAAGGAAGCACGAGATGCCACAACACGATGCCGGTCGTGATGGGCATAGTACTGTTCGTTTCTCTGTCAGCGAGCCGATCGATTGCGCAAACCCAGGTAGGCAACTACGCCTCGCACTCCACCTCCGGTAGAAGCGTTGTGGTCACCGGCGCTTCGGGCGAGAGTATCCGAGTCACCCCCTACGGTGATTACATCGTGCGCGTTCAGGTGGCGAAGAAGGGCGAGAGCTTCTATGCCG
>JADGRD010000037.1 GCA_017881285.1 Pseudomonadota bacterium
GATGGCGCTCGCCGCCCGCGCCTCGCGCTCGAAACGCGCGCCCAGCTCCACGTCGGCGCCGGTGCCTTCGATCAGGGTTTTGACCGCCACGCGGCGGCCGAGCGAAACGTGCAGGGCCTCGTACACCACACCCATGGCGCCGCGCCCCAGCTCGCGCGTGATCTGGTACTTGCCCTCCAGGAGCTCACCGGGTGACAGGGCAGGGCGAGAGGGGAGAATTGTCCGCCCCGTCACTGGACATTCCTTGGTCTCGCCCGGATGTTCTCCGCCGCAATGAGGGCATGCCACCGAGCGAGAATAACAGCAGCGCAGGGCCGTGTCAGCGAAGTGAGGTTCTTGCGGATTCAGCCCGGCAGGAAGCCATGTTCAAAGCCCAACACCCGCGGTGGTGAATTCCTAACACCTACCGTTTCGCACACCGCCTGGCCCCAGTGATTTCGCAGAGTTAACGGGCGAGCTCGCCTGGCGCGCACCTTGCTGCAAAGGGCTTTCGCAATGGAAGGCATCGCCACAGTTCGCCAGACCAACCGAGTTTTCGCGCCGGCTCGACCGCGCACCACCTTGGCCCTGCCCAAGGTCCTGCTCTGCGATCTGGACGGCACGCTCATCGACACCATGCCCGTGCTCGCCGATCTGGCGACCGAGGTCATGGTCGGAATGTACGGCATTCCCAAGGTGCTGGGGCGTGAGCTGTATCTCGCCACCTGCGGCCTGCCCTTCATCGCGCAGCTCGAGGACATCTTCCCCGGCGATTCGCGCAACCCGGCGGCGTCGGATCTGTTCGAGGCCAGCAAGCCGGCGCGCTGCGGTTCCGCGCGCATGCCGGCCGACACCCGCGCGGCCCTCGTCGAGCTGCAGGGCCGGGGCGTGCGGCTCGCGGTCTCCTCGAACAACGGCCGTGTGAACGTCGAAACCTTCGCCAATAATTCCGGGTTCCCCTTCGACCTGGTGATGGGCTACGGCGACGGGCTCGCCAAGGGCCGGCCGCACGTGCAGATGGTCGAGCGTGCCTTCGGCGTCGGCCGCGGCGAGATGCTCTTCATCGGCGACTCGCTTCACGACGGTGAGATCGCGGTCGTCGAGGGCCTGCCCTTCGTGGGTGTGGCCGGCACGTTCTCGAAAGAGAGCTTCCAGCTTCGCTTCCCGGGCAAGCCCGTGGTGCAACGCTTCGCCGAGCTGCTCGACCTGTTCGAGGGCAAGGCCGCGGCCATCGCCGCGAACTACTAGGACGCGCCATGAACGCGGTTCTGCTGGCCGCCGGGTTGGGAAGCCGGCTGGGCTCGCTGACGCGGGATCTGCCCAAGGCGCTGATTCCCGTCGGCGGCAGGCCGCTTCTGGCGCACGCCCTGGCTTTCGCCGGCCGCCTGCGGCCGTCGCGCATCGTGGTCGTGGGCGGTTTCTGTTTCCCGCTGGTCCAGGAGGCGCTGGCGCAGTTCCGTGGGGATCTGCCCATCGAGCTGGTCGAGAACCCGCGGTTTCGCGACGGCAATCTGGTGTCGTTGCTGACGGCCAAGCCGCTCGTCACCGAGGGCTTCCTCGTCATGAACGTGGACCACATTTACCGGCCGGCCATAGCCGCCGTGGTCGCGCCCGAGGTCGACCGCGTGACCGCGTTCATCGACATCGATCGCAAGCTGGGCGACGACGACATGAAGGTCGAACGCGGCGCCGACGGCCGCCATGATCGGATAGTCGCGATCGCGAAGACGCTGACCAAGTTCGATTGCGGCTACGTTGGCATGACCCGTGTGCCAGCGACCATGCTCGGCCGCTACTGGGACGAAGTCGACCGCGCCCTCGCCGAGGAAGGCCGCGCCATCCACGTCGAGCGCATCCTGGCCCGCCTGGCGAAGACGGCCGATGCGCCCGCGTGTCGCGACATCAGCGGCCACGGCTGGCTGGAGGTCGACACCCCCGACGAGCGCGCCGGGGCCGAGGCGGCATTGGCCAGCGGTGTGTGGGGCTAGACCTGAGAGCACAGAGGGGACAGAGGGCACAGAGAAACAGGGGGGCTTGACCTTCGCGGCCGCGCATCGCAACTTCCGCGCATGACACGCGCCTCACAGGCACTCTGGTTCCCCTACGCGCAGATGCAGGGACTGGAGGTTCAGAATGAGGTCGCGCGGGCGGAGGGGACGCGGCTTTTCCTGCGCGACGGGCGCGTGCTCATCGACGCCATCGCGAGCTGGTGGTGCGTGATTCACGGTTACAACCATCCCGAGCTGAACGCGGCGCTGCGCGCGCAGCTCGAGAATTTCGCACACGTCATGCTGGGCGGGCTGACCCACCAGGCGGCGCAGCGGCTGGCGGATCGCCTGGTCGCGCTGGCGCCGCCTGGCCTGGCGCATGTCTTCTTCGCCGACTCGGGCTCGGTCGGGATGGAAGTGGCCATGAAGATGGCCGTGCAATACTGGAAGAACCTGGGCGTGGCCGGCAAGCACGCCTTTTTATCCCTGCGCCACGGCTACCACGGCGACACCACCGGCGTGATGAGCCTGGGCGATCCCGACGAGGGCATGCACCACCCCTTCGCCGGCTACTTGCCGCGCCAGCATTTCGTGGCGCCGCCCGAGGGCATGGGCGACGGGCGAGGCGAGATCCGGCGCTCGGTCGACGAGGCGGTGTCCCTGCTGGCCACGGCCTTGCGCGAGCACGGCCACGAGATCGCGGCCTTCGCCTGCGAGCCGCTCATGCAGGCGGCGGGCGGCTTTCATTTCTATCCACCGGCCTATCTTGCCGAGGCACGGCGGCTGTGCGACGAACGCGATGTCTTGCTTATTTGCGACGAGGTGGCGACGGGGTTCGGCCGCACGGGCACGCTCTTCGCTTGCGAGCCGGCAGGCATCACCCCGGACATCATGGTGCTCGGCAAGGGGCTCTCGGCCGGTTACCTCGGAATGTCGGCCACCCTGGCCACGGAGCGTGTCTTCGCCGCCTTTCTCGGCGAGGATCGTGACAAGGCGTTCATGCACGGGCCGACCTTCATGGGCAACGCCCTGGCGTGCAGCGTGGCCCTGGCGAGCATCGACGTCTTCGAGCGCGACGGCTGCCTGGCGAAAATCCGGAGGATCGAGGCGATCCTGCGCGAAGAGCTGCTCGGCCTGCGCGGGCCGAAGATCCGTGAGCCGCGCGTTCTGGGTGCCTGCGGCGTGGTCGAGGTCCACGACCGTCGCGACCTGCAAGGCGTGCAGGAATTCGCGTCCGCGCGTGGGGTGTGGCTGCGCCCCTTTGACCGCGTGGTCTACACCATGCCCGCCTACGTGATGGACGCGGCCGACCTGCGCCGCGTCTGTCAGACTATACGGGACTGGTTCGACCGTTCGTAGCTGGGCCAGCACGCGATCATGGCCGGCGCGGCATTCGTATTTCGCAATCGAAACCTTTCGCTTTTTCTGGCGGCCAGGTTCTGCTCGGCCATGGCCACCATGATGTTCAGCGTGGCCGTGGGCTGGCAGGTCTACGCCCTCACCCGTAGCCCCTTCGCCCTCGGCATGGTGGGCCTGGCGCAGTTCCTGCCGGCCTTCCTCCTCAGCCTGCCCGGGGGGCTGGCCGCCGACCGCCTCGATCGGCGCCGGCTCCTGCTGGCCACGTTCGCCCTTGTCATCCTGGTCGGCGCCGCGCTCCTCGCGCTCGCCTTGCACCCGTCGCCTTCCGCTTACGCCATCTTTGCCGTGGTCGCCTTCGTCGGCGTGGCGCGCGCCTTCATGGCGCCGGCCAATGGCTCGCTTCTGCCCTTCCTCGTCGGGACCGAGGATTTCCCGCGCGCGGTGGCCTGGAACTCGACGGTATTCCAGGCCGCCATCATCGCGGGGCCGGCCTTGGGCGGCATCCTCTACGCGGCCGGCCCGGCCTTGGTCTATGGCACCGCGACCGGCCTCCTGGTCCTGGGCTTCATCCTCATCGCCAGCCTGCGCGGCCGCTGGAAGGTGCCAAGCGCCGCGACCGGCTGGCACGGGCTGCTCGAGGGCGTGCGCTTCGTGTTCGCCAAGAAGGCCATCCTGGGGGCTATCTCGCTCGATCTCTTCGCCGTGCTCTTCGGCGGCGCCACCGCCCTTCTGCCCATCTTCGCGCGCGACCTCCTGCACACCGGGCCGTGGGGGCTCGGCCTCCTGCGCAGCTCGCCCGCCGTGGGCGCGGCCCTGGTGGCGCTGTGGCTGGCCCACCATCCGATTCGCGGCGGCGCGGGCCGGCGCATGTTCGCGTGCGTGGCCATCTTTGGGCTTGCCACCATCGTGTTCGCGCTCTCGCGCAGCTTCTGGCTGTCGATAGCCGCGCTGGTCGCGCTCGGCGGCGCCGACATGGTCTCCGTGATCGTGCGCGGCACCCTGGTGCAGGTTTCGACCCCGGATGCCATGCGCGGCCGGGTCAGCGCCGTCAACTCGATGTTCATCGGCGCCTCGAACGAGCTCGGCGAATTCGAGTCCGGCCTGACCGCGGCCTGGTTCGGCACCGTGCCGGCCACGGTGCTGGGCGGCGTGGGGACCCTGGTCGTCGTCGCGCTGTGGTGGCGGTACTTCCCGACCCTGCGGCATGCCGATCGCTTGGAAGAGGCGGTGGAGTAGAGTGCAAGGCCGATGAAGTCGCGGTTGGTTTTCGTTACGATTCTGCTCGCCACTTCGGCGTTTCGGCCCGAGACGCGGCCCGAGCAGCGCAACGCCATCCTGATCTCGTGGGACGGAGCGGGCGGTGAGCACGTGCGCGCGAACATCTCGGCCGGCAAGCTGCCCAACCTCGGGCGGCTGACACGCCAGGGCGCGCTGGTCGACATCGAGGTCACCGGGCACGGGACCGATACCAAGCCCGGCCACGCGCAGATGTTGACCGGGTACGACCCGAACCTCACCGGCGTCTACTCGAACACCAAGTTCGGCGCCATTCCGCGCGGCTACACCGTCTTCGAGCGCCTGCAGCAGGTTTTCGGCAAGGGCATCGTCACCATCATGCTGACCGGCAAGGGACCGAACCTCGGCTCGCAGAGCTCCGACGGCGGCAGCGCCGAGCCCTTCTACCTGACCCGCCCGAGCTTGACCGTGTGGGACGGCGACCTGATCCGTCCGGCGCGCATCGTGGGCGAGCACGCGCTTCGCTACATCGAGCGCTACGCCGGCAAGGAGCGGTTCTTTCTCTTCGTGCATTTTCCCGACGTCGACGTGGGCGGGCACTACTTTGGCGAGGACTCGGGCGGCTACGACCGCGCTCTCGCCGAGTGTGACGCCTGGCTCGGCAAGATTCTGACCGCGCTCGAAACCCGGGGCATCGCCGATCGCACGCTGGTCTACGTCACCGCGGACCACGGCTTCGACAAGGGAAGCAAACGCCACGGGAGCGCCACGCATATCTTCCTCGGCACCAACGACGCCAAGGTGTCGCTCCCCGGCGAACAACGCGACATTGCGCCGACGGTCCTCTCCGCCATGGGCGTCGACCTGACGAAAATCGCGCCGCGATTGCCGGGCAAGGTGCTCGCCAGGTAAGTCGCCCTGATCCCGCGCCAAGGCGCGGGTACCTGAAATTCACGACCGATGCTGAGGGATATCTGGCGATCTCCTTCAAGGAGAAATGAAGATGACACCCGTCAAGACCCAGCCATGCCCCGAGTGCGGAGGCATCATGCGTTACGAACGCCGCGACGACGCTCTCGCCTACAAGGGTCAAGAGCGAATCAGAAAGACCCTGGCCTGGTGGTGCACAAAGTGTGGTGAAGCCATTTTCGCGGGCAAAGCGCTTCTGGCACGAGACCGAGCATTCCAACAACTCAAGGCCGAGGTCGACCATGTCCTTGGCCCCAACGAGGTTGCGACGGTGCGTGGCAAGCTGCGCCTCAGCCAACGCCGAGCTGGCGGGTGTTGGGCGGCGGCCGACGTGCCTTTCAGAAGTACGAATCGGGAAAGCAGTTGGTCAGCGTGCCGATGAGCAACCTTCTCCGGTTGCTGGCGCACAATCCAGCACGGCTTCGCGAGATCGCTCCAGGTTCACCCCGGCGTCCGCTCCTCCGCCTTCGCCGCCGGGCCGTAATCGGTACAAAAGCCCTCCGGGCCTGTTGGCCGGGGTGGCAGCCTCGTGACCGAGGCTCCGGAGGTGTCCTCGAAGGGTAACCTGCGCCATCGTGGAGCCACCGAATATGTTGGTCACAGTCAATGTGTAAGTGGTGGATGCGCTGATTGGGCTGGTACTCGTTGCGCTGCCGCTGGTCACGGTACCGATCCCGTGGTCTACGATTCCGGTCCTGCCGGAAAACACCGCTGTCAATTTCGCGCTGCTGCCGCTGCTGACCACAGTCGGATTAGCAACAAAGCTCGTAATCGATGGCAGGGGCACCAGCGCCGACTTCCAGCCGGCCCAATTCGGCGATGGCCCGATGACCTTCGAGACCTTGCCGATCCGCATGCAAGCGATCATCACCTACCTGGACGCGGTCATCGAAGTGTGGCTGGTGCGCCTGTCCTAGGGCAAGACGCGCACGCAGCCCTGCTCGTCCACGTCGACCCGGCGCTCGCGCAGCAATCTTCCGACGGCGCGCTTGAAGGCTTTCTTGCTCAGGCCGAGGAGCTTCCGGATGAGCTCGGGATCGGACTTGTCACCCAGCTTGGGCGCGCCTGGGCGCTGGAGGAATTGCAGAATCTTTTCCGCGTCGCCTTCCATCTCCTCATGCGCGTGGCCGCGCAGCGATAGCTCGATCTTGCCGTCGGGAAGCACCTGGGTCACGCGAAAGCGCGCGGCCTGCCCGCGCGACAAGGACTGCGGTTCGTGCCGGGGCAAGAGGCCCACGAAGCCGCGTTCCACGATCACGAAGAGACCGATGTCGGGATCGCGGCGCCAGGCCTCGCCTTCCACCCATTCGCCGCGCGCGAATTCCCGGCTGCCCACGCCGAGCAGCTCGCTGATGCGCATGGTTCCCGCCAGGCGGCCGGTGTTGTCCACGTACAGACCAATGGGGTGGGTATCCCCCGTGCGGAGGGCGAGGGTCTGCTGGGCGAAGGGCACCAGCAATTCCTTGGGCAACCCCCAGTCCACGAAGGCACCGAACTGCGTGCACGCCGTCACCGTGAGAAAGGCCACCTCGCCCAGCGCCAGCTTGGGGTTCTTGGTCGTGGCCAGCGGCCGCCCCTCGGAGTCCAAGGTCACGAAGACCGCTACCTCGTCGCCTTCGCGCGCGTCCGGCGGAATCTCCGGGCCAAGCAGCAGCAGCGCGGCGGCATCCTCGGCTGCGCCCCGCTCGGTGAGAAAGGCGCCCGGGCTGCCAAAACGCCGGATCTCCAGCGTGGCAAAGCGGCCGATGAGGTGGTGAAAGGGTTTTCGCTCGGGGGACATCGCGGCTCAGTTTGCCACGACTTTCCGGCGCAACCGATTACGCTCTCCAGTGCCTGCGGCGGCACCTCGACGCTGCCGGATCAATCAGTAGATCACGCCGTTCACCTGTCCACGGTCGGTGAAGGCCAGGGTGGTTTGGATCTGGAAATTCGACTCGGGCCGTAATCGGTACAAAAGCCCTCCAGGCCTGTGGATCGCCCCGACCGACGGGGTCACGGTGCCGGCGTCTTCTGAGGTTCGTCCTGGACGGCGGCCAGGAGGTAGCCTGAATCCGCCGAGACCGGCCAGAAGCGGGCGGACGGGGTGGACACGCAACCAGCCCAGTGCGGCATTCCCAGTCGGTTTTCGCGATAACCGTGGCCGCCAAAATCCGCTAGGCTCTTGCCATGGCGACGGCAAACTACTCCTGGTCGAACCAGAACGCGCCCCAGCAGCCCTTCAGCTCCTGGCCGAATCAACCTGTGCCCCAGCAGCGCTTCAGCCCGCCGCCGGTGCCGAATCAACCTATGCCCCAGCAGCCCCTCAGCTCCTGGCCGAATCCGCCTGCGACCCAGCAGTGGTTCACCATGCCGGCAACCATGGTGGATCCCGGGGCGCCGCCGGTACCGAACCTGAATGCATTTCAGCAACCCGGCAGCGCCTGGCCCAATCAGAATGTCTCCCAGTGGCGACTCAACACACCGGTAACCACGGTAGATCCCATGGTGCACTCGGCGCGAAAGCCCAGGAGCAGCGGGCGTGGAGTCGTCGCCTGGACCCTGTGGGTATTTGCGGGTGGATTGATCGCGGGACCATCGCTCGCCGAGTACGCCGACCAAGGCGTCGCCGCCGGAATCGCCTGGGTGGCAACCTGGGCACCTGGCTTCTTGCGACCGTATCTGCCCTTGCCTCTCGAAGAATCCACGCCGCTTCCTCCCCGTGACAATGCACAGCGTCCGGTCGCGGCCGCACCGGCGGCGCCCGTGCCCGCCCCAACTGGCGCGCCGTCGGATCAGCCCAAGCCGACACCCGCGATCGGCGTGCAGCGGGCAGGGACCCAGCCGCCCGTCGTCGCGAAAGCCAAGCCAGCCGCGGCCGAACGCCCAGCGGGACCAGTCGATCGCCCAGCGAGACGGGCCCAGCCGCGCACGGCGCGCTCCACGTACGGCAAGGCCGTGGCCACCCTGGCACTGGGAGAGCCTCGAGCTCCGCTTGCCCCGGCCGAGCCGGCGAGGCACAAGCAGGGGGGCGGAGGCGGCGATCCCTTCGACAGCGACGGTGGCGGGGCCAGCGAGCCGGCGGGGGCAAAGCACGTGGCAAAGGCAGCGCCCGAGCCCGCGCCGGCGACGAGACCCTCCGCGAAATCCGGCGACGCTCTCGACGACCTGATGACCGGCGTGGGCGGTGGGGGGAGCAAGCCCGCCAAGCGCAGCACCAGCAAGGAAATCGACGTCATGCTCAAGGACGTGCAGAAGAGCGAGCCGCCACCGCCGCCCAAGCGCGCCGAGCCGGCCCCCCTGCCGCCATTGACGGCTTCCGACATCGCGACCGCCATGGCCGGTGTCAAGACGAGTGCGAATGGATGCGGCCGGCGCTTCGGGCAAAGTGGCGTCGCTGACCTCAAGCTCACGGTCGGCAGGGACGGCAGGGTCACCGACGCCGCGGTTCACGGCAAGCTGGCCGACTCGCCCATCGCCCAATGTATCGCCAAAGCCGCGCGCCGCACTACGTTCCCGCGCAATGCCGGCCTCAAGTTCGACTACCGCATCGCGGTTCAGTGACCGCGGGAGCCGTGTGCCGGGGGTGATCCACACCCTCCCGGACACGGTGGTCGTACGCACATCGCTTTCGTGAGGCGGTCGTGGAGGTGTCTAGCATCGCCAAAGCATCAGCCGCCATGGCTCACCAGGCCAGCCAAGACCCAAATGACATTGGGCATGCCGCTCTTGCGTACACGATTGTGCGGAATGTCTTCGTACACAGCTGGGCGCGATCTGCCGCCATCGAATCAACTTGCCGGTATTCGCAGTAAACTCAGCTTCCGGACGGAAGGGCGCAGCCGTCGACGCACGTGCGGTCGTGATCGGCGGCGGGCTCCGGACAGAGCGGAGCGGCCGCGTTGCCTGCGGCGCAGACCATGTCGTAGAGCGACGCCGCGCTGGCGCATTGCTGGTAGCACAGGGACTGTGTGACCCGCATTGTCGCGCAGCGCTCCTGGTAGCAGAGGTCGCCCCATCCCAGGACCTCGTCGCGGCAGTCACGCCCGACGCTGGCGCAGTAGTAGATGTTGGTCTCTGCGAGCGCGTTGCAGTAGTTGCGGCACATGGTCTCGTAGGAGGCAACCGGCTTGACCACCGTCCCGGACTCGAAGGCCACGATGCGATCGACGTACGCCGCCAGCGCGTTCCGCGTATCGGCGGGAACGTTGGGGAAGCCGTCGCTGTTCGTGAGGTACACGGCCAATGCCTCGAAATTGGTGTCGAAGCCGTTCTGGCCGCTGGGCAGGACGTAGATCAGGTGGAGCTCGAAGAGGCGGTTCCGCGTCAAGAAGTCGAAGTTGTCGCCGTGATCGAAGAAGGCCAGTAGCACCTTCGCGAACGCTTGATACGCCTCGGCGGTACCGCCCTTGAACGTCGGGTGCGGGAACTGGTTGAACGTGCTCCAGCGGAAGTCGAAGCCGTCAACGGGAGCGCTGGCGACGGCGTTCCAGCGCGCCAGCAGGCTCTGCTGGACCTCCTGCGTATCGACGGGAGCGGTGGGCGCGGTTGTGCTTGTCGTGTCGGTGGTGGTCGTCGTGTCGGTGGTGGTCGTCGTCGGGTTGCCAGGCTCGACGGGCGGGCTCAGCTCGCCGATGAGCGGCCGCCCCTCGCACCCGGACGCTGCCCCGCACGCCACCACCACCCCCGAGAGCACCTTGATGCCTAGCAGCTTCATGGACGATCCCCTTTGATCCGTAGGGTTAAATCCTGCCACCACCAATGTTAGCGCACCGGAGACCGACGATCCCATAGCCATTTCGAACATCCCTTTTGAGCGTCAGAGAACCCTGACATGACGCGTCGACACGGTCCTGGTCGCGTGCGCGCCGACCGGCGGGACGGGTCTTGGCCGGGGTTCTGGGGCCTGACGAGGGGTTCTCGACCACAGGGGAAAGTCCACGCCATCCCGCCTTGGTCGAACAGGACAAGGCGCATCCTAGCTATTATTGCGTCGCGAGGAAGTGAAGCTTCGACGCGTGCTTCGGCTGATAGGCGTAGCCACCGAGCGACGGAAGCGACTGGAACAACGTGTGGACACCGTTGATCGCATCTGGCACTGAGGCTCCGCTCGTCCCAAGCGACGTGGCGACCAGCGTCGCTGGATCGAGCCAGTAGACGGATCCACCCGACGTCGTCTTGAAAATGATCTTGCTGGCGCAAAAATCGTAGAAGGCCATGCCTTGGCTCTCCCTGTTCGCGACCGCGGGCGCCGCCGCGCCTTGCAGCGCCTTGGTCGACCACGTCTTTGCGGTGATGTCGTAGATGCGAATCGACCCCGCTGGAGCCGAGTCATCGGAGAGAAAGAGCAGGCGCTGGCTGCCGTCGACGACCAGCGGTGATTTGTAGAGATCGTAGAACGAGCCGCTGCCTCCGCCCGCCTCGCCAAGATCGGTCACGGTATTGGTCTCTTGGTTCCAGCGGTAGAGGTGGTTGTTCGACTGGAGCTGGTAGACATCGCCTGTTGAAAGGTCTTTCGCCGTCGGCATCTCGTAAAGCGGACTGACCCCCATTCGGGGGTTGGTTCCCTCGGGATCCCAGCTTTGCGTGGCGGGATTCCACGAGTCGATACGGTCGGTCCCTCCGTTGCCGGTTCCCCAGAGGCCAGCGCCGGCAAAGCGGAACAGTTTGTGGCGCTGTTCGATGAACCACGAAGTCCAATACGTGTGTGTGGGCGACGGCCTGCCGTCACTGTAATAGGGCTTATCGACGAGGTAGGCGGACGCCGGCGATGGCGGCGTTTGCATCACCCACTGCGGGGACTCGGCGGTAAGATCGATCATGTACACCTCGTTGCCGGCGTAGTCGGCGTGACCGCCGGCCGCCCCCAGGTACATGCGGCTGGTGGTCCTATCGGCCGCAAAGCCATTCCAGGCGTCGATCCGGCCGGAGTAATATCCCCCCGGTTGAACCGGCGGCGTCACCTGCGAAATGTCGGCGCTGTCGAGCATCTTCCACTGCCCAGCCGTCATCGCCTGGCGCCACGTGGGAAGGGTGTTCGCCACCACGCACGTCGGAAGCGGCAAGGGCGCGCTGTCTTCCGCCGACGTGGTGTCTGCCGAGTCGGAACCGCCGACGGATGATCCACTGTCCGAGGTGCCCTTGTCGGTTTCGCTGTCGTCGCCCAAATCCGGGCCGCCGGCGGCAGCATCCTGCTTTGTCTCGGTAGTGCCGCACGACCAGGTCATTGTCAGCATGCACAGTGCCCACTGTCGAATGTCGATCCTTCGCATTGGGTTCCGCATTTCGCTCTTGCCCTTTGCCTTATGGTTGGCGAGGCACGATGCCCCAGACGGCCGAGCTTGCCCAATCACTCACCGCGACCGCCGTCCAGTTCGATGCGGACGTAAGTCGGCCGAAGGCCGCTGTTGCCCCCGTCGCGGCGTGATCGCGAGCGTACGCGATCGCGGGAAGGAGGCTTCCCCAGTAGCCGATTGCCGCCGCATCCGGTGCGCCGCCCGAGCTGCCCTGCAGGGTGTTCGAGCATGCTCCCGATCCATTGGTCGCCACATCGACGTCATGCCAGTTCGTGAACGCTTGGGACAGATTTGATAGCTGTCCGGAGCCGATTGTAATGTTGTACGCCGAGGCGCGGGCAAAACAGTACGCGCTGCTGCCGCCATCGCCCAGCAGCCCGACGGGCACCCGGTAGACGAAATCGCGCGTTCTATTCCATGCCGTCATGTCCATGCCGACCGACACAAACACACTCAGCCCAAGCTGGAGTCTGCGCCAATTGCATGCCTGTCCAGCCACACCCGGCGCACGATGGATCATCCGGATCGATCGTATCGGTTTTCCGCGTAGTCACAAGAACGTCATCCTGGTGACCGTGACAACGTCCTAAATAGCCGGGCAAAGTGCTCGGCAAGTAGCCGCCCTTGCGCGTCCGGCCAGGCTGGCCGATGATTCGGCGCGGGTGCGACCCGCCTGGCCAAGGCCTCCGCCCGCCTCGATCAAGTCATCAAGCGCCTCACCCAGCCCGACATGCAGATCAAGGAGCTGGAGCTGCGTTTCCGCGAGGCGGTCAAGGAGTTGAAGGTTTCGCGCCCGGCGTGACCGATGTTCTGGTCGCGTGCATAGCCCTTTCGATGGGGATATTTCCGGGGCGTACGAGCCGCAGTCGAAGGTGGAGTCGGGAGGGTTCGGCAAACTCCCGCTTGAATCGCGCGGGTCAAGATTCTACGCTCTTGCATCGTGCTGGAGAGGTACACAAGGAGCTCGGTCCAAAGACGTTCCCGCACCGGCCGCGCGCCGGGGGCCGGCATGGTCGCGTGGGGAGCCGCCGAGCTTTGCTCGGCGCGCACCGTCGCGGGAAGGCATGGAAACCCTCCCAGGGTTTCCATATCCACAGTCCTGGCGCTCGCCGGCCTTTGGGCCGGCAGCGGACAAACCACGCAGGCGGCGCAGCCGGCGCCGGTAGCCCAAGCGGCGCCGGGGACCCAGGCGGCGCCGGCCAGCGGCGGCCTCATGGTCGTCGAGGGCGGGCGCTCCGTGGGCCAGACGACGCCCGAGAACGCGCGCCGGGACGGCCTGACCGTGGTCGATCTCTCGGACGACTGGCTGCCCTACATCTTCTCGGAGGAGCCCGGAAAACCGCAGCCGCTGCGGCCCTATCTGATCGACCTAGCCAACGGGCGGTTCCGCGGGGGCAGCGCCTACGCGCGCGCCCGTGAGGACCGCTACTTCGAGGCGTTCGG
>JADGRD010000475.1 GCA_017881285.1 Pseudomonadota bacterium
GCCGGTGGCTGGGATGACCGCGCACCACATCCTGCACGTCTACGGCATCAGCGACACCTACTCCGTGGTCCAGGCCCAGCAGAGCTATGCGCTGGCCGCGGGCCTCAAGGTGGCGCCGCCCATCGTCGACGCTTTTGGGCTCGACACCGAGCTCAAGGCCCCACCCTTCAGCAACAACGAGTACTTTGGCTCGTACGGCAGGCTGACCGCGATCGAGCTCCAGTACGCGCCGGCCGCCACCTACGACGGGCACTTCGTATCGACCCAGAACCCGACCGCCAGGGCCGCGATTCAGGAAATGCTCGTCACCGCCGCCCGCGACGGGATTCCCACCGTCGCACCGTAGCTAGCCGCTAGCGCCGCCTCGCCGGAAGTGGCCCTAGGGTGTCGGTGACATCGTGACTTCGACCTTGATCTCGGGTGGATAGGCCGCCACATTCTGCGGCCCGCTGGCACCGGACTGGACGACCTTGACGCCGCTATCGTCGAAGCCCTCGACCTTGAAGGTCAAGGTCCCACTCGAACGCGAGGTGCTGTAGCTGAAGGTGCCGATGTTGCCGCTCGCCGGGGTCAGAGCGCCGCCGCAGCCTTGCGCCAAGCTATCTGGCCCGCCGTACTTCTGCGCCAACAGGAACCGATCGAGCACGGCGTGGTCGCTCTCATCCGTGACCGTCATCTTGCACGCGGCGAGGTTGTTCGTCGGCCTCGCGGCGGTGACGTGCACAGCGTAGATGGCGTAGTTCGGGCCGCAGGTGGTAAGGCCCAGTGACGCCGCCACGGCCACCGTGGCCACGAGCAGAAACTTCGAGATTCGGGTGAAAGTGCCCATGGCTACCTCCCATCTCCGATGCAGCCGAGGCCGTACTCGGCCCCGCAGGTCGGGGCCTTCTTCTGCAGCGGAATCACGGCGAACGCGATCCACGCGCCGGCCACGCCGATGGCCGCGGCCCAGAACCACCACTTGTTGTAGACCGGGTCGGTGATGGGCTTCTTTTCGAATTTCTTGGCCAGATCCTTCACCCCGTCCGGCACCGATGTGCTCTCCTCCGTGACGATAGAGGGATCCTTGTATTCGGTACCGCCTACTTCTTCTTCGTCCTGCGCCCAGACAGGCGGGATGTATCCGAAGAAGAGCGTCGTGATGACACCGAGGCAAACCATCCGAGAGATCAGAGTTGTGCGCGTCATGTCGGTAAGCATATTAACCACACGTCGTTCCCAGATGGAAGGGGGAGAAAAGACGGTCCTCGTCGCCTCGGCCGCCGTCGAGGTGGCCGGCCGTCGGCGGTTTCGTCAAAGAAAGTGCGGCCGGCCGGCCTCGGCGGCCAGGCCAAGCTTTTGGCTCGCCGGGTCGGATGCGCAGGCGCATCGGGCGAGGAATCATAGGAGGTCTTGGTGAAGACGACGAACCTGCTGGTCACGATCAGCCGCGTCCTTGCCCGCCGGGTCGACCGGCTCACCTTCGCCCCGCCCGTCGTCGGCGTCTACAACCCCCTCGACTACGCCAGGGAGCTGGCCGAGGCCTACCTCGTTCGCTACGGGCAGGCTCCCAAGGAAGTCTTCCTGCTCGGCATGAATCCCGGCCCGTTCGGCATGGCGCAGACAGGGGTTCCCTTTGGCGACGTGGCCATGGTGCGGGACTTCCTGGGCCTCCGCGGCCAAGTCGGCCGGCCGGCGAGCGAGCATCCCAAACGCCCGGTCCGGGGCCTCGCTTGCCCCCGCGGCGAGGTGAGCGGCGCGCGCCTCTGGGGCTGGGCCCAGGCCGACTTCGGCACCCCGCAACGATTCTTCGCGCGGTTCTTCGTGGCCAACTACTGCCCGCTGGCCTTCATGGAAGCTTCTGGCCGGAACCTGACGCCGGACAAGCTGCCGCCGGCGGAACGGGCGCCCCTTTTCGCTGCCTGCGACGAGGCCCTGCGCGAAACCGTGGCCCTGCTGCGCCCACGCCACGCGGTCGGGGTTGGCGCCTTCGCGAGCGCGCGCCTCCAGGTGGCGCTCGCCGGGACCAACGTCGCCATCGGCACCATTCTCCACCCCAGCCCGGCGAGTCCGCTCGCCAACCGCGGCTGGGCTGGCCAAGTCAGGCGCCAGCTCGAGGCGATGGGCATCGCGCTTCCCGAGGGAAGAACCGGCGACGAGGGAAAGTGATAGAGTAGGAACCGAGGCTTCGCGCGGTTCATGGCTGATCTGCGTAAATTCAAACAAGAGGCGCTGGACGCGAAGGCCAGCGGGAACTGGCGGAAAGCGGCCACCTGCTACGCGAATCTTGAGAGGGCCGATCCCTCCGAGCCCACCTGGGGCCTCAAGTTGGGCGAGTGCCTGCGCAAGCTGGGCAACGACGCCGAAGCCATCAAGGCCTTCAGCCGCGCGGCCGCCGGGTATGCTAGGAGCGACCTTCTGCTCAAGGCCCTCGCGGTGTGCAAGATCATCCTCGGTCTCGATCCCAAGCACACGCGCACGCAGGATCTCCTCGCATCTCTCTATGCCGTCCAGGGTAGTCCCACCGAGCCGGCCACGGCGCAGCCTACGCCGCCGATTCGTTCTCCTGCCTCACCGCCGCCGCTCTCGCAGCTCCGGCTCGCGGCGCTGCTTCCGGGCGCGAGCCAGTCGGCGCAGATAGCGCCCAGCGGCGGCGGCACCGCGATGCGTATCCCGATCGACGAGGGCCTCGCCGATCCGTTGGCCGGCGCGACCAATCCGCACATGTGCGCGGGCCGCAACACCATGGCGCGTTTCGTCCTGCCCAAGACCCCCTTCTTCTCGGTGCTCACGCCGGAGCTGTTTCGCATGGCCGTGGATCGCGTGCAGCTCATCCAGCTCGCCGCGGGCGCGACCCTCTTCTCGAAGGGCGAACCGGGCGACGCGCTCTACGTCGTCGCCTGGGGTGAGGTCGCGGTCCTGGTGCCGCAGGAGGTGGCCCGGCTCTCCGAGGGCGACTTCTTTGGCGAGATCGCCTTGATCGCCGATCGGCCGCGCACGGCCACGGTGCGCGCGACCGTCGATAGTCAGGTTCTGGCGATTGACCGTGCGCTGCTCATCGACCTGGTCGCGGCCTCGCCGGACGTGCTCAAGGTCCTCCTGCGCTTTCTGCGCGAGCGCCTCATCGCCACGCTGGCCGAGACTAGCCCCATCTTCGCGCCCTTCACGCCGCTCGAGCGCATCGGGCTGGCCGCGCGCTTTCAGTTCCTCGAGATCGATGCTGGCCTCGCCATGGTCGAGCAGGGCGCGAAATCGCCGGGGCTCTTCGTCCTGCTCTCGGGCGCGGCCGAGGAGGTGGCCTCGGGGCGGCAGCTCAGCCATCTGGGCGCGGGCGATGTCTTCGGTGAGCTCTCGCTCATCGCCGGCCAGGACGCCATGGCGGCGGTCGTGGCGCGCGGGCGATGTTTCGTGCTCTTCTTGCCGCGCGCGGAATTCTTGGAGGTCATCATGACCCACCCCCAGGTGCTCGAACACCTCAGCAGCATCGCCGAAGCGCGCCAGCGCGAGATCGGCCACGTGAACATGATCTGAGCAATCTGGCTTTCCGAACGCCACCTCAGTACAGACGAAGCAGCAGCATGGTTGCGAGATAGACGGGAGAGAGAATTCCGACCGCCAGCACCGCGTAGCGACCAAAATCGGGCATGCGGTAGCCCGAGGACTCGGCTATCGACCTGACCATGAAATTGGGGCCATTCCCAATATAGGTGTTCGCGCCCATGAGGACCGAACCCGCGCTCACGGCCGCCAGGTAACTGCCGGGAACCGACGCGACCGTGACGGGTAAGCCGAGCGAGGCGGCAGTGCTCTGCGCGGCGGTCAGGAAAGTCAGGTAGGTCGGCGCGTTGTCCAGCACGCTCGAAAGCGCGCCGGAAACCAAGAAGAAGTGCCAGGGAGCAACCAGTCCGAGCGCCGGGCCCTTCTGCTCGAGCAGAAGGAGGGCCGGCGTCATGGTGACGAAGATCCCCGCGAAGAGAATCGCAACCTCGACAATCGGGGCGAACGTGAAGGCATTCTGGCTACGGCCCGTCTGCGAACCCAGAAACAACGAGGCGGCCGCCGCCAGCACCATGACCAATTCACGATAGGGAGTCGGCAGGAACACGGACGCCACCACCAGTGCCAACCAGACGAGATGCAAGCGACCCTCGATGGTCAGGGGAATCACCTCGCGCTCGTCTCGGGCGATATCC
>JADGRD010000476.1 GCA_017881285.1 Pseudomonadota bacterium
GTCGCTCCCCCGGCGCCGCCGCGGCCCGAGCTGGTCGTGCCGCCGCTGCCCGCGCCGCCCGTACCCCCGGGTGCGCCGCCGGTCGCGCCTCCGGAGCCCGCGACAGACGCGCCACCACTGCCGCTGCTGCCACCACCTGTGCTGACGCTGCTCGTGCTGCCCCCGGTTCGCGCACCGCCAGTACCGCCGGTCACGCCGCCGTTGGTGGCCCCGCCCGTGCCCGCGCTGCCGGTGCCGCTGGTCCTGCCGCCTGATCCGCCACCGCCCGTGCCGCTCGTCGCACCGCCGCTGCCCATCGCGCCGCCGCTGCCGGTCGCGCCACCGGTGCCGGTGCTGGCCGTTGCGCCGAATTCAAAGGCACCGAGGTCGGGAGCCGAACCCACGTAGGGCAAGCCCACGTCGGTGCCCACGTCGATGAGGTCGCTGCCGGCGACCAGGTGCATGAATTTCATGTCGGGAAGGCTGCCATCGGCCGTTCGCGGCCCGAGCGCCTCCGTCAGATCGACACCCTGGAAGTCGGCGGTCGACACCGTCACCGAGAGGTTCCATGAATTGAAGGTGGCCGTGCCGCCGTTGAGGTTGGATATCGTCCCGCCGGTGCCAAATGCGACGTTGTTGCGAATCACGTGGTCGGACGGATAGCCGGAGTCCGACAGCATGTTGTAGTTGCTAGGATTGTTGTAGGCCGTGTTGTTGTAGAAGTTGATTCGGCCAGGGTGGTGGTTGGCGTAGAACCCTTGCGACCTGTTGTCCACCGCCACGCACTGCTGCACCGTGTGGGTCGCGGCGCCCGTGGAAGGCACCGTGGGCGGTGAGCCGTAGCCGCCCGCCTTGAAGCCAGCCCCGTTACCGGCCGTGGCGCCTGGGGTCCCGTTCTTGGAATCCGGCGGCACCCAGCCGTTCCTGAAGGAGAACGAGTTTTCGACGGTGCACGAGCCAGATGCATTGATGAAGTCGAAGCCATCGTCGCTGTTGTCGTAGGCCCGGCAACCGCGCAGAACATTGCCGCCACCGGACGAATGGCAGCCGAACCCATCGCCGCTTCCTCCGGATTCCAGGTAGTCGTAGTTGTTGTGCGAGTCGCAGTTCAAGATGAGGTTGTTGGCGCCGCTGGTGATGAAGAAGCCGGGCGCGTCGTTGTTGTGCGAATTCACGTTCTCGATGACGTTGTTGTTGCCCTGGATGCGTACGCCCCACGAGTCCTGGCCGCTCTGGTACTGATGGACGCCCATCACCCCGAGTCCGCGAAGGTGGATGTAGTTGCAGTGCACGTCCAGGCCGGTCACCCGGTTCGAGGGCGTCAGGTTGGTAAGATCGAAGACCGGGATCTCGCCCGGGTAGGCGAAGTAGTTGATCGGCGCGCTGGCGGTTCCGCTCTTGCTGAACGCCACACCCACGGTGCCGCTGCCGGAGAAGGCAAAGGTTCCTCCGCGAATCAGGACGGTATCGCCCGCCGACGCCGTCGTCTGCGCCTTGCCAACCGTGGCGAATGGCGCCGCCTCGGTCCCCGCGTTGGTGTCACTTCCTCCTGTTGGGGCGACGTAGTAGGTGTTCGCCTGCGCGGAGTTGGGCGCCGTCGCGCCAAGGAACAGGACCACCGCAAAAAGTCGCTCGAGTCGCTTCATCTCGGTCTCCTCCGGGCTGCAACTACTGTGACCACCTTCCCGCGCCGACGTCGAGCTTCCAGGTGCTCAAATAGGTCGGCATGGAGATCGCGGTGCCGTTGAATACGAGAGGCTGGAAGACGTAGGTCGCCAGGTTGTTGTGCTTCCCGGGAGCGGACGTGTCGATGGTGCCATCCCAGTGGTCCCCCCAGTAGACGTAGACCGTGCCGTTGCAGCCGGTCACCGGCGTGACCCAGGTGCTCTGCGAGAGCCAGGTTCGCTGGTCGGAGATCCATTCGGGCGGGTTGGGATCGCCGGCGGCTGTGCTGGTATTCGTCACCGGCGCGATGAAGCCCTGGTAGGTCCATGGCCCCGTCATGGTGGAAGCCGTGGAGTAGAAGTTGTTGTTGGCGCGCCAGCCGGTCTTGTACGAGCCGATCCAATAGTAGGTGCTGCCGGCCTTGAACACCGTGGGCGACTCCGAGCCGCCGGAGTCACCGTTGATCGCGGCAGTCTTGTCGCTGAGCCAGCCATGGCAGTCGGTGGCCAGCGTATAGATGTGGCCGCTCTCGGTGATGACGTAGGCGTTGTTGCCGTCGGTGAGCGCGCTCATGTCACTGTGGGCGGCGATGTCCCCGCTGGCGTTCTTGAGCGGTCCCTTGTAGCTGTAGTCGCCGTTGATCGTCGCGGAAGTCGCGTACACGACCTCCTTGTCGGCTTGATAGGTCACGTCGGCCGCGTGGGCGTAGAGAACGAATTCGCCGGTGCTCGGGCACTTGATGATGTGGGGGCGCTCGCCCTTGCGATTCGGCCCCAGCTCGCCACTTGATTGCTGCGGCAGGATGATCCTCTCCCACTTCCAGGTCGCCAGATCCTTGGACGAGTACATCGAGAAACCGTTGAAGTTGTTGTCGGTGGTGGTGTCGAGGAAGTACTCGCCGTGCATGTAGTAGGTGTCGCCCTCTTTGATAATGCCGCCGCCGTGGGCGTTGACCCGGTCGCCCTTGTCGTCCATGAAAGCGACGCCGGTCGCGAGCGCGCCACTGATGGTCCCGATAGGACCTGAGCAGGACGTACCCGTGCTGCCGCCCGTGGCGGTGCTGCCACCCGTGCTGGTCGAGCCGCCCGTGGCCGAACCACCTGTGCCGACGGTCCCGCCCCTGCCCGTCGTGCCCCCCGTGCCCGTCCTTCCGCCCGTGCCGATGACGCCACCGGTGCCGGGGATGCTGGACGTTCCGAGCGAGCCGGCGATGGTCCCACCGGAGCCCGAGAGTGCCGTGCCGCCGCCCCCGGAGACTCCACCGCTCGCGCCGCCACTGCTGCCACCTGTCGCCGAGGTCACGCCACCCGCGCCGCCGCCCGATCCCGTCAGGCCACCGGACCCCGAGAGCCCTCCGGATTGGCCGTTCCCTGCCGCCCCGCCCGTTCTTGACGGCGAGGCTATCGTGCCCCCGGTGGACGAAGTGCTGCTGCCAGTGCCGCTCGTGGACGTGCCGCTTCCCGATGAGCACGCCTGAGCGAGAACCGCGCTGAGCGTTGCGAGGATGGCGTTTCGATTCATTTGCTTCTCTGCCGATCTGGGCTGGGCGACGCCGCACAGATCCTCGATGGCCAGTGCCCCCAGCGGCCACCAAGGCTCAGGGAAAACATAATTCTACGCTGCCATCATGGGGACTGCATCGCAAAGCGGCGGCGCTTGTCGAACGCATGCCGGCTCGCGGGCTGTCGAGGGCTGGGCTCTTCGGTCGAAGCTGCATCAGCCGTCCAGGACAGCAGGTCGCGCGTGACGCACCCACCGGTCTGACGCTGGCAGGCACGGGCCGGCGTCGGTATGCGGGTGGCTACTCCTTCACCGTCGGCGAGCCGGTCTCGGTGGTCGCCGTATCATTAAAAAATTTCACCATCGGCGGTGGATCGGCGCGCTCGCGTTTGGCGGCCGTGCGACGTTTGGCGAACAGGCGGTCATGGTGTTCGCTGGTCTTCTGCAAAGACGCCAGCATGGCATTCCACGCTTCCAGTTCGGTCCCCTCGGTCGGCCCGTCGACCATGGCCACCAGCCCGACGAGATCCTCGAGCAACGCGAGATCGGGCTTGGGGCGAGCGAGCGACTCCGTCAAGGTGGGAACCAGCACGTGGTCGCGGAAGATCGCCAGATCGTCCTTGTCGACCTGGCACCACAAGATACGCTCGTGCAGCTTGCTCAGCGCCGGCCCGGATTCGGCGCGCGGACGCAGCAGCAATTGCCGGATGACCGGGTCGTAGTCGCCATCGGATTCACCATAGACGCTGAGCATGACCTCGAGCAGTCTGCCTCGGCATTCCGGATCGCAGCCCCTGCCGAGAAGAAACTCGCCGAGCCACTTGCGGTGTTCGGCATGGAACTTTTCGAGGCTGACCGCCTCGGCCTGGCCGGTGAGCTCGCCGGTACGCGCTGTCGCGAGCACGATGGCGGCTACCAGCTTGGCGCCCGGCGAGCTCGCCTCGAAGTTGGCAATCTCCTTCCACTGCCGGTCTTCGTAGCGCTCCTGCAAATAGGGTTCGAAGATCCAGGCCAG
>JADGRD010000477.1 GCA_017881285.1 Pseudomonadota bacterium
CCAACCCGCCAGTGAAGATCGGGAAGACCTCGCCTATGGTTAGGGAACCTCCCGTGGTTGCCGTCGATGCCAGCCCGGTCGCTGCTGCGCCAGAAACCGAGCCCACGGCTGACAAACGCGACGATAAGACGCCCGTGAAGACCGCGCGTGGCAAGGGGGCAGGGCGGGAGGAGGCACTGTCGCCCACACTGCTCGCCGATCTCGACGCCGGCGAGCGCGCGCTCGCGGCCAAGGACGCCGCCGAGGCCATCCGGCTCGCGCGCCACAGCCTCTACGAAAAGAAGACCGCGCGCGCCGCGTCCATCATGACCCGCGCCTTCTGCCTGCAACACGACCTTGGCGCCGCCAAGGCCGAGCTGGCCCACGTCGCCGCCTCCGAGCGCGCCCGCGTGCTGCGTGCCTGCCGCGCGGCGGGGATGGATCTCTAGCTTCGAACCAGCCTCGCGCCTTTCTTGCGTTGCTCGGGCGAGGCGCAAGGAGAATCATGGGCGCTAGCGTGTCCCCTGTGCCGCCCAAAGGCGAAAAGATCCCGGCTCTCGATGGCCTACGCGGCCTGTCCATCAGCCTGGTGCTGCTCGCCCATCTCAGCGGCACGCGCGACCTGGCGACGGGCGCGCGACTTTACGATCTCGATTCGCTCGGCAATCTTGGGGTTCGCATCTTCTTCGTCATCTCGGGATTCCTCATCACGCTTCTGCTCTTGCAAGAGCGCTCCGCCACTGGGCGTATCTCGCTACCGCGCTTCTACCTGCGGCGCGGCCTGCGCATTTTCCCCGCCGCCTACCTCTACATGGGGATTCTGTTTTTGTGCGCTGCCCTCGGCTTCGTGGTGCTGGCGCCCGGGGATCGGCTGCACGCGCTGACCTACACCGTCAACTACCATCACCTGCGATCCTGGGAGGTCTCGCACCTGTGGTCGCTCTCGGTCGAGGAGCAGTTCTACCTGCTCTGGCCGGCCGTGCTCCTGCTCTTCGGCACGCGCCGGGGACTGTGGCTGGCTTTCGCTCTGGTTCTTGCCGCGCCTTGCATTCGCATGGGCATCTGGAGCTACTGGCCCGAGCGCCGCATCGAGATCGGCGAGGCCTTCTCCACCATCGGCGACGCCATCGCCACCGGCTGCCTGCTCGCGGGCCTGCGCGAGCGCCTCGGTCGCAGCGAACGCTACTTGCGCTGCCTGCGCTCGCCCTGGTTCGTGGCGGTGCCGCTGCTGGTGTTCGCCGCCAATGCCTTCCAACGCTATCCCGCGATCGATTTCCTGGTGGGCCAGACCATCATGAACGTGGCTATCGCCCTGACCATCGACCGCTGCGTGCGGGTGGACGGCGATAGGGTCCGGCGGCTGCTCGAATCGCGGCCGCTCGCCCTGCTGGGCACGCTCAGCTACTCGCTCTACCTGTGGCAGGAACCCTTCCTCAACCGCTTCTCCCGTTCCGAGGTGACGCAATTCCCGGTCAACCTCCTGCTCGCGTTCGCGGCAGCCAGCGCGTCCCATTACCTGGTCGAGCGTCCGCTGTTGCGCTGGCGACAACGCCTGCGGCGCGGGTGATTCACTTTGGCGGGCGCTTGAGCTTGCGCCACAGGGTCGTGGTGCTGATGCCCAGGATGGCGGCGGCCTTGCGGCGGTTGCCGGCGGTCTGGCGGAGCACCTCCTGGATGTGGTCGAGCTCGACCTCTTCGAGAGAGCGCCGGCCGGTGGCGGGCCCGGGCGCGGGATGAACGATACCCGACGGGAAAAGCTCCGGGGTCAGGCGCCCGTCGCGGGACAGAACCGCCGCGTGCTCGATGGCGTTTTCCAGCTCGCGCACGTTGCCGGGCCAGGGGTAGCTGATGAGAAAGCGGATGGATTCGGCCGAGAGGCGCAGCTCCGGAAGCTTCAACTTGACGCGAAAGCGGTCCACGAAGAAGCGCGCCAGCGGCAGGATGTCCTCGCGGCGCTCGCGCAAGGGCGGAATCACCACCTCGACCACGCGCAGTCGATAGTAGAGATCCTCGCGAAATGCGCCGCTCGCCATGCGCTCCGCTAGATCGCGATTGGTGGCCGCGAGCACGCGCACGTTGATGGGCCGGGTGCGGCTTTCGCCCACGCGGCGGATCTCGCGTTCCTGCAAGACCCGCAGCAGCTTGACCTGCGTGGCGTTCGAAATGTCGCCGATCTCGTCGAGAAACAGGGTGCCCTCGGCGGCGCTCTCGAAGAGCCCGGCGTGGTCCGCGATGGCGCCGGTGAAGGCGCCGGCCTTGTGACCGAAGAGCTCGGAGTCGAGCAGCGTTTCGGGCAGGGCGCCGCAGTTGATGGCCAGGAAGGGACCCTTGCTGCGCTGGGAGCGATTGTGGATCAAGCGCGCCACGACCTCCTTGCCCACGCCACTTTCGCCGGTGATGAGCACCGACGAGTCGAAGGGGGCAATGCGGGTGGCCAGCTCCAGAACGCGCGTGAAGGCCGGACTGCGTGCCTCGACCAGTGGCGGACGCTCGAGGGTCGACAGCCGGCGGGTGTTGACCTCCAGCGCGTGCGTGACTTGCCGGAGTTGCTCCGTGAGGCCGCGGATCTTCCCCTTGATGTCGTCGGCGGCGAAGTACGCGAGCGCGGCGCTGGGGTCGCCTTCCCATGCCGCCGCGTCCTTGCCGAGGGCGGTACACACGCGGCCACCCTGCGCGCGGCAGGTCTGTTCGACGAAGTAGATGTTGCGACCGAGCGCGTACGACATGAAGCCGCTGGCGTAACCGGCCAGCATCCAGCACACGGGCTGCTCGGCCTTGCCCAGCTGGGCCATGTGCTCCTCGGCCTCGCCTGACCCGTGCCAGGTCACGTCCATCAGGAAGCGCCCGCTCTTCTCGTCGAGCTCGAGTCGTTTGGTCACCCAGCGTGCGACCCCCTCCATGGCGTGCAGGCGCGGGCCGGCCTTGACGAGCTCGAGAGGATCGCTCCAGGAGAACACGCGGCGCATGGCCGCGGCGTCGGCCTGGCCGCCGAAGTAGGCGTAGCGGGTGAGAATACGGCGCGCCTGCCGCGCGCCCACCATCTCGAACAGATCTTTCCGAAAGGAGGCGAACGCGTCCGTGCTGTGCAGCACCAACCGGCGTCCCTGGAAGTCGATGACACCGTCGCGAAAGCTGATCAGTTCGTCGAAACGCAGGTCGTCGGCGCGCATGACAGGTGTTTCAGTATGAAACGATAGATTTCAATGTGCAACACTTGGCGGTAGGGGAGAAGCAGGCCGTCCAGGGCAACCCGCCGTGCCGCCAGGGCTTTCCCGGATCCCGGCGTTCCGGCACGGGCCTTGCTGTCAATGGCAGGTAGCCACCCAATCTCGCGGCGGCAAGGAAGGGACGCCATGTACGATCTGCTGAAGAACAAGCTCGAGGGACTCGAAGGCGATCTGGTTGCGTTCGCCCAGGCTTTGGTGCGTGAACCCAGCCCGAGCGGCGATGAAAGCAAGACCGCGGCCCTGGTCGTCGACCAGATGCGCGCCCTCAAATTCGACCAGGTTTCCACCGACGAGTTGGGCAACGTCGTGGGCGTGCTCCGCGGCGTCGAGGACGGCCCCACCTTGATGCTGGCCAGCCACATGGACACGGTGGGCACGGGCAAGCTCTCGACCTGGAACGAATCACCCTGGAGCGGCCGCCTCGAGAGCGGCCGGCTGCACGGCCTGGGCGCCGCCGACTGCAAGGGCGGGGTGGCCGCGCAGGTCTTCGCGGCGGGACTGCTCAAGCGCAGCCTGCTGCCCCTGCGGGGAAATCTCGTGGTCGCGGCCACGGTCCTCGAGGAAAACGGCATTTCCATCGGCACGCGCGCCCTGGTCGCCCACACCCTGAAGGAAATGGGACTCCAGCCCGACTACGCAGTGTTGGGCGAGCCCACGGATCTCGGCCTCTACTACGGCCACGACGGCCGTGCCGAAATGGAGGTCACGGTTCGCGGCATCAATCCCTTCCGCGTGAACGACGCGGCCGAGCTGGTGTCGCGCGCCCTGGACGAATCCGGGCGCGATACCGCCGTCCAGGAAATCGTCGTGGGCGACACCCGCTATGAGGACGGCCCCGACTTTCGCCGGGCCGTCATTGGCCTGGAGCGGCGCCTCGGATCGAGCGACGACGTGAACCATCTGGTTTCCCGCATGCGCGGCGAGGCGGTGCGCGCGGCGAGCACGGCCGGC
>JADGRD010000478.1 GCA_017881285.1 Pseudomonadota bacterium
GTAGGTGTCCTGTGGCTGGTCGTGCTGCCCCTGCTGCACTACAACCAGGCCGGCGGCTACTACGTGCACGTTTTCGGCTTGCTGCCGCTCATGGTGCTCTGGGCTGCCGATGCCTTGATCCGCCTGCAGCCCGTGCGCGTCGCGGCCCTCATCGGCGGGTTCGTGCTGTTGCGCTACACCTATTCCCTGAATCTCGCGGACGTGGCGCTCGCCGTGGCTTTCGTGCTGCTGGTCGAGGGATTCCGCGGCCGATGGCGAATTGTCCAGGGGCTTGTGCTGGCCGGCCTTGGCGTGGCGGCGTTGATGATCGTTCCCGAATTGCGGCCGATCTTCCGGCTGTGGGGAGGTATGCAGCGCTTCGACGTGGACAACATCCTCAAGGCGGATCTCCTTCTCGTTGCCGGACTCTGCCTCTACGCCGCGGTGACTTCATGGAAGGGTCCCCTGTCCGGCTGGCTTTGCTCGCCGCTGTCCCGGGCCATTCGTTTTCCCCTGATCTTTGCCCTGGCCGGCAGCGCGTTTCTCTCGATCTTCCGGCAGGGTGCGGGCGTGCAGTACTACTACGTGACGAAGTACCAGATCTGGGCGTGCATTCTGCTCGCGTTCGCCTTCGTTATCCTTCTCGCCCACCTGGCGGCCGTGCTGGCGCAAAGGCCGGCGCTGCGCAGGCCGAGTGTGTGGCTGCGAGCCCTGCTCGTGGCCGCACTGCTCGCCACGGTGCCCGGAATCTGGCTCAAGACCTTCGCGGGCTACCGCACGACCTTGCAAGAGCGCATGCGTCCTCACGGCCCACCCTATGCCTATCTACGCCCGTTGGTTGACGTGGAAGCCATTGCACGCATCAAGTCGGTACTGTCCGGCAGCAACAAGCGATTCGGTGGCTACCTGACGGCCTTCTACCCAATGTTCTGCTTCATGAACGCAACGCTGGGACATCCTCCCGGGGATTTTGAGGTCTTCTTTTCGCCCGTCACGCATCCGGGCTATTGTGTGTTCTGGGTGACCAAGGAGCTGGACATCTACCGACTTGGGCCTGCGGCGAATCTGGATGCGCTTCGCAGCAAGGTTGCAGCGGCAGACGCCTCTTGCGCCGAGTACCCAGTACCCTGGAAGACTACGCCACAGTCTCTCTGCCACCGCTGCTACTGATCGTAATGGGAACCCTGAAAGGGTTCCCAAACCCTCCCGCGATGGTGCGCTGCCAGCGAAGCTGGCAGGCTCCCCACGCGTAGGGCCCGGTCGCCTTCACAGCACCTTGCGCAGGAACTGGCCGGTGTAACTGGCTGCGACCTTGGCCACCTCCTCGGGCGTGCCTTGCGCCACCACCTGGCCGCCGCCGGGACCGCCCTCGGGGCCAAGGTCGATGACGTGGTCCGCGGTCTTGATCACGTCGAGGTTATGCTCGATGACGATGACCGTGTTGCCAGCGTCGACCAGGCGGGACAGGACCTGCAAGAGCTGATCGATGTCGGCGAAGTGCAGCCCGGTGGTGGGCTCGTCGAAAATGTAGACGGTGCGGCCGGTGGCGCGCTTGACCAGCTCCTTGGACAGCTTGATCCGCTGGGCCTCGCCGCCCGAGAGCGTGGTCGCGGCCTGGCCGAGCTTGATGTAGCCCAGGCCCACCTCGCGCAGGGTCTCGAGCTTCTGCTGCAATTTGGGGATGTTCTGCAGGAAGCCGCAGGCTTGGCTGACCGTCATGTCGAGCACGTCGGCGATGCTCGCCTGGCGGTACTTCACCTCCAGCGTTTCGCGGCTGTAGCGGCGGCCGCCGCATTCCTCACACTCGACGTAGACGTCGGGCAAGAAGTGCATTTCGATGCGCAGGATGCCGTCCCCCTGGCAGGCCTCGCAGCGGCCGCCCTTGACGTTGAAGGAGTAGCGGCCGGCCTTGTAGCCGCGCGCCTTGGACTCGGGGAGGTTGGCGAAGAGATCGCGGATGTGGGTGAACACCCCGGTGAAGGTGGCCGGGTTCGAACGCGGGGTGCGGCCGATGGGGGCCTGGTCGATGTCGATGACCTTGTCGATGTGCACGAGCCCGTCGATGCCGTCGAAATCGGCGCTGGGCGGCCGGGCGCCGTGCAGTCGGTGTTTGAGGATGGGCAGTAGAGTGTCGACGACCAGGCTCGACTTGCCGGAGCCGGAAACCCCGGTCACGCAGGTGAGCACGCCGAGTGGGAACGACAGGTTGAAGTTGCGCAGGTTGTGCGTGCGCGCGCCGCGCAGGATGAGGCTGCGCTGGTTGGCCGGCCGGCGGTGCTTGGGGATCTCGATGGCTTTCTCGCCCGCGAGATAGGCGCCGGTCAGCGACTGCGGGTCTTTCTCGATCTGCGCGGGCGTGCCCGCGGCGACCACGCGCCCGCCCAGCTCGCCGGCGCTCGGTCCCATGTCGACGACGTAATCGGCGGCGCGGATGGTGTCCTCGTCGTGCTCGACAACCAGCACGGTGTTGCCCAGGTCGCGCAGCTTGACCAGGGTTTCGATGAGGCGGGCGTTGTCGCGCTGGTGGAGACCGATCGACGGCTCGTCGAGAATGTAGAGCACACCCTGCAGGCCGCTGCCGATCTGGGTGGCCAGGCGGATGCGCTGGCCCTCGCCACCCGACAATGTGGCGGCGGAGCGATCGAGGGAGAGATAGTCCACGCCGACGCTGATGAGGAACGACAGGCGCGCCGTCACTTCGCGCACGATGCGGTGACAGACCTGCCAGTCGCGCCGGGAGAGCGGGAGGGCGCGGATGAACTCGTGCACCTGACCGACGGTGAGCGCGGTGACCTCGACGATGCTCTTGCCGCCCACGCGCACGCTGCGCGCCTCCTTGCGCAGGCGCGTGCCGCCGCACTCCGGGCACGGCGAATACGCCATGTAGCGATGGAACTCGTCGTAGACGGCCTCGAAATCCTCGTCGGTGTTACGGCCTTGCTCGCGCCGGCGACGCTGGTATTCGTCGAAGCGGCGTTGCAGATTCGCAAGCACGCCCTCGAATTCCTTCTTGAAGGTGTGCTTGCGCCCGTTCTTGTCGAAGGTGAAGGCGATCTCCTTGCCCGCCGAGCCCTTGAGAATGAGCTGGCGCTGCTCGGGCGGCAGCTTGTTCCACGGCCGGTAGAGATCGATGCCGAAGGCCGCGGCCACGGAGTCGAGAACCTGCTGGAAGAAGGCGCTGTTGCGCCGTTCCCATGGGTCGATGGCGCCCTCGCGCAAGCAGAGCTCGGGATCGCTGACCACCAACTCGGGGTCGAAGAACATGGTGGAGCCGATGCCGTCGCAGGCCGGGCAGGCGCCGGCCGGGTTGTTGAAGGAGAAGAGACTCGGTCCGATTTCCGGCAGGCCCACCAGGCAGTCGGGGCAGGCGAACTTCTGCGAGAAGAGCAGATCCTCGCCTTCGAGCGGCGAGACCTTGACTAGGCCATCCCCCAGCTTGGCGGCCAGCTCGATCGATTCGGCTAGACGCGCTTCGATGCCGGCCTTGCGCACCAGGCGGTCGATGAAGACCTCGATGGTGTGCTTCTGTGCTTTGTCGAGCTTGGGCGGCTCGGCCAGTTCGGCGAGCTCGCCGTCGATGTTGGCGCGTACGAAGCCCTCGTGGCGCAGGCGTGCAAGCTCGGCTGCGTGATCGCCCTTCTTGTCGCGCACCACCGGCGCCAGCACCGAGAAGCGCGTGCCCTCGGGGAAGCCGAGCACGCGATCCACCATCTGCGGAACGGTTTGCGAGAAGATGCGCTGGCCGCACTTCCAGCAGAAGACCTCGCCGGCGCGCGCCCACAGCAAGCGCAGGTAGTCGTAGATCTCCGTGATGGTGCCGACGCTGGAGCGCGGGTTGCGGCTGCCCGATCTTTGCTCGATGGCGATGGCGGGCGACAGCCCCTCGATGGAATCCACGTCGGGCTTGCCCCGCTGTTCGAGGAACTGGCGCGCGTAGGCCGAGAGCGACTCGACATAGCGGCGTTGGCCCTCGGCGTAGATGGTGTCGAACGCCAGCGACGACTTGCCCGATCCCGACAACCCCGTGATCACCACGAGCTTGTCCCGCGGGATCTCCACGTCGATGTTCTTGAGGTTGTGCTCGCGCGCGCCTTTGACGACGATCTTCTTCATTGCGTCCGGGCCGTACCGCCGGATGGAGAGCGGTGGGTAGCCCTACCCGACGATGGAGCT
>JADGRD010000479.1 GCA_017881285.1 Pseudomonadota bacterium
TGCGGCCGATGCCGTTGTCGTGGATCTCGGCGACCTTGATCTTGCCCTCGGGGTTGACCACGAAGCTCCCGCGATAGGCCAGCCCCTCGGCGTCGATGTACACGCCGAAGGCGCGGCTCAATGCGCCGGTCGGATCGGCAAGCATGGGGAACTTGATCTTCTTGATGGTCTCCGAGACGTCGTGCCAGGCCTTGTGCACGAAATGGGTGTCGGTGCTGACCGAGTACACCTCGACGCCCATGCCCTTGAGCTTGTCGTACTTGTCGGCCATGTCGCCAAGCTCGGTCGGGCACACGAAGGTGAAGTCGGCCGGGTAGAAGAAGAAGATCGACCACTTGCCCTTCAGATCGGCGTTGCTCACCGTCTTGAACTTGCCGTTGTGGAAAGCCTGTACGCTGAATTCCGGAATCTGCGAGTTGATGATGCTGGCCATGGAGGCTCCTTTTCCTTTGTCGCGAGTATGATGCCGGAATCCAGCCCGCGGTTGCCGATTTAGGAACAGTCTTTTGGGCAACCGCTTGGTGCAGGAGGGGCATAAGTCCGCTACCATCGGGCCGTGGCCGCCGGCACGACCCGCTCGCGCCTCTTCCTCTTCGCCGGGCTCTATTTCGCCCAGGGCGTGCCGTGGGGGTTCTTCACCGTCGCCATCATGCTACGACTGGCGGGGCTGGGGCTCGGGCCCGCGGCTCTCGGCGAGATCGGCAGCATCGCCTGGCTGCCGTGGGTCGCCAAACCCCTACTCGGCCCCCTGGTGGACTGCGTCTCCTTTGGCCGCTTCGGCCGGCGGCGCCCCACTATCCTGATTTCCGAGTCGGGAATGGCGCTTTCGCTTTTCGCGCTGTCGTTCGCCGATCCGGTAACGAGCCTCCCCCTCTTCGGCGCGCTGCTCTTCGTCCACAACCTCTTCGCCGCGGCCCAGGACGTGGGCACCGACGCGTTGGCCATCGACACCCTGCCCGCAGACGAGCGCGGCCGCGCCAACGGCTTCATGTCCGCGGGCAAGTTCGCCGGCGTCCTGGTCGGCGGCCAGGGCCTGCTTTTCGTCGCACGCCTCGCGGGTTGGCGCGCGGCCTACCTGGTGGCCATCGTCCTTCTCCTCGTGCCCGCCCTGCTGGTTCTCTCCGCGCGGGAGTCGGAGGGCCGCCCGGCATCGCCACGGCTGGTTCACGATGTCCTTCGCCTCTTCTCGCGTCGGCTGGTGCTCGTCGCCGCGCTCTTCGCCATCGTCGTCGACGCCAGCGACAGCTTGATCTTTCCGCTCGTCTATCCGTTGTTCACCCAAGAACTTCATTTCTCCGAGCAGCAGGTCGCCACGCTCTCGACAGTCGGCAGCGCAGTCGCGGCCCTGGCCGCCATCGCGGGCGGCGCGCTCTCGGATCGCCTCGGCCGCAGGCGGGCCGTTCTCCTCGGCTGTCTGGGCGTGGCCGCTTTCGACATCGCCTTCATGTTGAGTCGCGGGATGTGGGGCAGCTACGCGTTCCAGCTCGGCTTCACCGCGGCCAGCGCCGTCGCGAGCGGTGTCGTGTACGCCTCCCTCTTGGCCTTGTTCATGGATCTCACGCACCCGCGCCTCGCCGCCACCCACTTCCAGGTTTCGATGGCCCTGCTTGGCGCGCGCGGTGTCTGGGGCGGCCGTCTCGGGGGCCGCCTCGCCGAACGCGTCGGCCCGGCCACCATGTTCGGGCTCGGCGCCGTCGTCGAAGTCCTGCCCCTCGGGCTGCTGCTTCTGCTCGACCCGCGCAAGGCGAAGGCAAGCTTCGAGGGCGAAAAGATGTGAACTCCACACGGCGGCGCGCGCTGCTTGTGAGCGAGGATCTTTCAGTTTTTTCCGGTGGCTGTGTCACAATCGTCGAGAGAATTGCCGTCATTTCGTCGCGGAGGCCCCATGAGAAACATCACCTGCCTTGCCCTGGTTGCGCTGGCTGCGGCTTGTGGCAGTTCCGCCACTCCCTCGCCCGACGCCGCAGGGCCGGGACCGGACACCAAGCCCGTGCAGCTCTGCGAACACGCCGCCGCGCTCTGCGCGAAGCTCGAAGCCTGCGCCCCATTCCTGCTCGCGGCCGGCTATGGCGATGTCGCTGGATGCGCGGATCGCCTGCTCAAGGTGTGCACGGCGCAGTCCCAGTCCGACGGCAGCGGCATGACCCAGGCCAATATCCTCGCCTGCGAGACCGCCCTCGCCACCGCCGCCTGCAACGACGTCTTCGCCAACAATGTTCCCGGCTGCGCCTTCCCCGGCACCTATGCCGATGGCGCCTCCTGCGGCGACAGTAGTCAGTGCGCGAGCGGCTTCTGCAGCCACGGCGGCAACCTGTGCGGCGTGTGCGCGGCCAAGAGCGCGGCCGGCGCGGCCTGCCCCTCGGGCAGCAACGACGAATGCCAGACCGGCCTGGTGTGCAGCTCGGGCAGCGTGTGCGTGACCCCCGCGAGGGTCGGCGCCGCCTGTGACGACACCACGGCGCCCTGCCTGATCGGCTCGTTCTGCACCTCGGCCAAGACCTGCGCCCTGACCGTCCCCGTCGGCCAGGAGTGTCCGGGCTTCTACATCAATCTCGGCGACGGAACCCTGTGCCTCGGCAAGAGCACCGCGGCCAGTCCCCAGCTCGCTGCCAGGTTCGGCACTGCCGGCAAGGGAGAAATCTGCGGGCTGGCGCCCGGCAACGGGTTACCAGCGACCCTATGCGCCCCCGGCAGCGTCGCCGCGTGCACGCAAACCGCCGACGGCATTTTGTTGTTCAACATCCCGACCAAGGGCCTGTGCGCCGCGCTCAGAGATGATGGCTACACCTGCGCGGCCAGCAGTGCCTGCCAGGCCGGCGCCCAGTGCATCGCGGGCACTTGCCAGATCCCGTCAGGCCGCTACTGCATGTAGTAGTTACTACCTTGCTGTAGCGCCTACCTGCACTACTTCGTCGGCTCCGGCGACAACGTTTCCTGGAATGGATCCGGACTCGGCCGCTGACTGTTTGTTCCGATGCCCGTGACCGCGGCGAAGCGACCGGTGCAACCGCTGCGACCGCACCCCGATGGATTGCCGCACGAGCAGCACTCGATGCCGAACGAGAGCGCCGACAGGAACAAGACGGCGCGCAGGACGCCCGCACGGAATCGTGCGTATCCTTCCTGTGTCTGCCTGGTTCGCGTGCTCGTCACGGGTGGCATCGCTTCCGTAGTGATGCATGCGGCCGACGCGCACCAGAAGAAGCGGCCGCAGCCCCTTACGTTATTCCCTCGCGAGCGCTACCATGTCGCGTTTCGTGACCGGCCATCGATCGGCAGGCAAGAAGGAGCTCATTTCGTGAAGTCAGGTAGCAAGCTGGAACGCGTCCTCGCGAGCGGGCAGTTCGCCGTGACCGCCGAGGCTGGTCCGCCCAGGGGCAGCCAGGGCGAGGTCATGCTCAAGAAGGGCGACCTGCTCAAGGGCGCGTGCGACGCCGTGAACGTCACCGACAACCAGATCGCCATGGTGCGGATGTCCAGCCTTGCCGGCTGCGTGCTGCTGAAACAGGCCGGCGCCGAGCCAGTCTTGCAGTTGGCGATGCGCGACCGCAATCGCCTGGCCCTGCAGAGCGACGTCCTCGGGGCGGCGGCTCTGGGCATCCGGAACGTGCTCTGCCTGGCCGGCGACCACCAGCAGTTGGGCAACCATCCATCGTCGATGGGCGTCTACGACATCGACCCAATCCACCTCGTCCAAGCGATCAAGACCCTGCGCGACGAGCGCCGCCTCATGAACGGCCTGAGCATCTCCGGCGAGGTCCCCATGTACATCGGCGCCGTCACCAATCCCACCGTCGATGCCACCGGGTTGGGCCTCCTCGGCCTGAGGAAGAAGATCGCCGCCGGTGCGGACTTCATCCAAACCCAGGCCGTCTTCGATCTGGCGGGCTTTCGCGCTTGGATGGAGCAGGTGCGCGAGCAGGGCCTGCACGAGAAGGCACACATTCTGCCCAGCGTCCTGCCCATCAAGTCGCTGGACATGGCCCGCCGCATGCGCGAGGGGATTCCCGGTCTGCGCATTCCCGAAGATCTGGTCCTGCGTATGGAGAAGGCGCCCGACGCCAAGGAGGTCGGCCTCCGCTTCTCCGTCGAGCTGATCGAGCAACTGCGCACCCTCCCCGGCGTGCACGGCGTCCACATCATGGCCGTC
>JADGRD010000480.1 GCA_017881285.1 Pseudomonadota bacterium
GCCAGCTCGGTCACCATCCGCTCGTACCCCGCGAAGCGGGCCGGGTCGAGCGCACCCGTGCGCACGGCCTCGACCACCGCACACCCGGGCTCGACGGTGTGGGTGCAGTCGCGGAACCGGCAGCCCTCGCCCAGCGCCATCACATCGGCGTAGGCATCGGCCAGGCCCGCCCCGGAGATGGCCTCTTTACGAGTGGCGCGTGATCTGCCCGGAGCGGCCGATTCCTGGTGCAAGGGCATTTCGCGACCAGCTATCTTGAACGCGGTCACGGCCAACACCCCGCGCTCGCCATCGTCACGCGATGACTTTATAGAGTAGGGCATAAGAACGGCGCCGCAACGTTCATCACCCAGCGTAGACAGTGTGTCAGGCCAGCAATAGCTTGCGCACTTCACCTTCCGGATCATCGGTCATCCGGCAGTTGTTATCGAATACCATCGTCTGGCCCCGCGTCGGCTCGAACGGCTCCCACCGCAAGCCGGGCTGGCTTGGATTGCCTGTCCGGGCGAAGTTGGCCCAGGCCGTTGCCATCTTCTTCGCCAGTGCCTGAGCTTCCGGCCCGTTGCCGGTCCCCTGCTCCGCGCGCTTGGTATTGTCGAAGCAAAAAGCCAGCTCCGCCGTGTGCCAAGCGCCTGCATCTTCCAGCATCGGCGACTGCCAGGTGAAGTACCACGTGTAGGCGGGCGCGCCCTTCTGGTTGTACTTCATGGTGGCCATGCGGGTGACGTTGTTGCGCATGTTGAGGCCGTTCAATCCGCTGCCGCCGCACATATAGGACAGCATACGGATGCTCTTCTCCGGATGCGCCTTCTTCAGCCCCGTCGCCAACGCCTTGGCCTTGGCCTCGCCGTAATTCCTCGTCAGGGTGGCCAGCCACTCGGCTTCCGTTGGGTGGGAAAGCATCGAGTTCCCTTCCTCGCTCACCGAGCCGAACAACAGCGGCACTTTCTTCGAAAGCTCCGGCGCGGCATCGAAGAAGGACCGCATGGTAATGAGGCGGCCGTCGACGGTCGGCCCCGGACCGACCCGCGGTTTGGCTGTCCCTGGCGCCGGGGTGGGTCCTCCGACACCCACCGGTGGGTTCATCCTGGCCCCAACGGCATTGCTGATCTCATTCAACTTAGCCCAATCGATTTTTTGGAGTGCGGCGATGTCCTTGACGCCGAGTTCGGCGATCACCTGTTTGGCGTACTCTCTGGACTCCTCGGCGCCGGGAGGATTGCCACCCCCGCCCGACTGCGCCGACGCGCGGTGGATCAATCCCTCTGCTGAGGGCATCCCGAGCAGAGTGGTCACCTTGGAGCCCCCTCCCGACTGGCCGTAAATCATGACGCAGCCCGGATCGCCGCCGAAATTGGCGATGTTGTCCCGAACCCAGCGAAGCGCCGCCACCAGGTCCGTCATCCCGACGTTCACCGAATCGGCATATGCCGGCCCGCCGATAGGGGACACGTCGAGGAATCCGAGAGCGTTGAGACGGTGATTGACCGTCACCGACACGACATCGTGATGCCGGGCCATCTGCGCACCGTCCTGGGAAGCGAGTTCATAGGCCGAACCGAAGGTGAAGCCGCCGCCATGGATGTAGAACATCACCGGGCGCTTGCCGGTCAGGCTAGGCGTCCAGATGTTCACCTTCAGCATGTCCTCGCTCTGCCAGCCGTCGGTCCACTGGTAGAGGAACGTCTGTTCGCTCGTCCAGGTGTGCAGGCGTTGCGGGCAATTGGCGCCATAAGTGAGGGCCGGGTACTCGCCGTCCCACGGCGCGGGCGGCTTGGCCGGGAGCCACCGGTTCTCGCCCCCGGTATTTGCGCCATAGGCGACCCCTTTGAAGGTCAGCACGCCGTCCTCGACATAGCCGCGCACCTTCCCGTATTGCGTCTTCGCAACGGCCGATCGCGGCGTACTGCAACTCGCCCCCGCCGCCTTGACCGTTGTCACGTCCGAACTGGACGCCGTTGCGGCCACCGCCGCCACACCTGCTGTGGCCGACAGAAGCGCCTGGCGACGACTGAATCCGAGACTGTTTTCCGAATCCGACTTGGACATCTTGACTCCTCTCAGGGCAGCCGGCTCCACAGCCGAGGGTCGCCGTGGCGACCGGTGAGACCAGCCGGCGGCAGCTATCGAAAGCCCACCGGAATTCTACTTGAACAGCAGCGGCGCGAATTCACGCAGGCAACGGCGCCACGTCAAAAACTCGTGAGCGGTGCGGGGGGATTCGTAGAAGAACGCGTTGATCCCGGCGTTCTTCAGGTCTTCCACAGCGGCCTTGCTCTGAGCGCTGTTTTCCAGTTGTCCATTGCCGAAGAACACCGCCTTGACCTGCTTTTTGAAGGCGGCCGGATCCTTGATCTCCGCGAGAGGAATGTTGCCGCCGCTGAACAGGCCGATGTAGGCAAACTTGTCCAGGTTGGCCATGGCCGTGGTATGGGTCTGCATACCGCCCATCGACAGTCCAGCCATGGCGCGGTTCGCGGCGCCAGGAAGCGCGCGGTAGGTCTTTTCGATCATGGGGATCAGGTCGGTCAGCATCATTTCGCTGAAAGCCGAATTGCTCAGCATTCCTCGTCCGCCTCTACCGCCGGCGCCTCGGCCTGCCTGCCCCGCGGGAGCGCCGCCGGGGGCGCCGGGTCCACGTCCTGGTCCAGCTGCGCCGCCCCTGGCCGCAGGCGGAGGCGCCGGGTGATCGCTCGGATCGGGCACCAGGCCTCTGCCGGCGAAAATCGTCGCGCTGTCACCGGGCTTGACCGCGTTGAGGTTGTCCATGACGATGATCATCGGCTTGGCCTTCTTGTCCGCGATCAGATTGTCCATGATGTAGTCGACGCGTCCCTGGTTGAACCAAGCCGTCTCGTCTTCTCCCCAGCCGTGCAGCAGGTAGAACACGGGATACTTGTTCTTTCCGCCGTCGTATCCCGGCGGCGTATAGACGAAGCACCGGCGCCACTTGCCGGTGACTTTCGAGAAATACCACTGTTCACTGACACGGCCGCGAGGAACTTCCTTCGGCTGATAAAACTCCTGGTCCGGCGCGGGAATCTCAATTCCGGCGTTCCACCATCCAGAGCCGAAGTAGGTGCGCGTGGCCGGATCCGCCACAGTAGCGCCGTCGATATTCACGCCGTAGTAGTGAAAACCTTCCACTGCCGGCTGCGCGGTCGTACCGCTCCAGACGTCATCGGGTCCCTTCGTCAAGTTCAAATTCCCGACGCGCACAGACTGTGCATTCGACGCGATCATGCGGTACATGACGCGGTTGTCCGGAAATATGCACGGGTACTTGGCCTCGGGAACGTTCAACGGGTTAGGCTTACAGTCGGCAGGCGCCTGACCCCAGCACAGCCCTGCGGCGCACAGCGCCAACACTACAGGCGTCGGTTTCATCAGTTCTTCCTTTACACTTCAGGTGTAGCTGTACCATACGGACGCAGGCCTGTCAATCCGGGATTGCGAAAGCGCATACATCGGGCAAATCGAGCCTCTTACGTGAGCTGGATGCGACGCTCGGCCAGTTTTTCTGGGGGCGCTTTCAGAGGGTGTGACCCCGAGCGGGTTGTGGTCGTGCACAGGGCCGTTCTGCCGGCCATCTTGCTTTGTGAACTTCGCCTTCCCGCTATTTCAGGTCGAGCACCACCACTGACTTCGGCGGCAGCGTCGCCTTCAAGCTGCCGGACTCGATCGCCGCGCCGGTGAAGGCCGCCGGCTTCACCACCGCCGGTTGGTCGAACGTGTTGTGGGCGTTGATTGCCGCCGCGGTCAGCACGCGCCCCGTAACGCCCGTTGCGGCACCGCCGGGAATCTGCGCCGTGATCGTTACCGGCCGGCTGGGATTCACGTTCACCAGCGCGACGTGCAGATGGCCGTCCTTGTCGCGCACCGCCGAGGCGCTCACCTCCGGCAACGTCGAGGCGTCTTTGTTGTACCAGGCGGACTGAATCTCCACCGGCAGGGCGGTGCTGTCCTGGTACGACTTGAACATTTCGAATACGTGATAGGTCGGCGTCAAGACCATCTTTTCGTCCTTGGTGAGGATCATGGCCTGCAGCACGTTGATCATCTGCGCGATGTTGGCTAGCTTCAGCCGGTCGGCATGCTTGACGAAGATGTTGATGTTGAGCGCCGCCACCAGCGCGTCGCGCAGCGTG
>JADGRD010000481.1 GCA_017881285.1 Pseudomonadota bacterium
GCCAGGCGGACCTCGGGACAGAGGCAGAGTGGCAGGTCCTCGGATCGCTTCATGCGCACCGGCGAGGCAAGGGCCCAGTGCTCCCGAGCAGCGCCGCTTGCCTCGTCCGGCAACCCCGGCGGCACCTGCAGGCCCTCCCTGCCCTCGACGACGGGATCCACCATGAAAGGCGGTTCGTTGCCCCCGGCATCCCTCACATCCGCTCCCGCGTCGAGACCAAGGGCATCACGCGGAGCGGGGTCGACCTCTGGAGCTCCAACGCGCGCATCGCTGGGCGCCGGCACGCAATCAACCACCATCGGCCCCTCCACTGCTGCATCACGCGTGCCTCCGTCAATTGCGGTGGCATCGATCGCTTGCCGCTGATCGCCGCCCGCGTCCCGCGCACCAGCGTCGGGTGGCAGGGCGTCGGAAACGATGATCAGGTCCGCATTCCCTGGGCTGTCCTTCTTCACGTCGAGACCGCGAGCATCGGGCGGTAGTGGATCGTTGACCGTCGTGGATCCACAGGAAGCTCCGCCGGTCGCCCACAAGGCGAGCCACCCGGCCATGGCCGCGCCCTGCGCGACGTTGGCGGCCCGGCTGACGGTTCGGCGCGCGGCCTGCGCCTCGCCGCGCGCGAACCTCGCCATGTCGCGCTCCAGGGCGTCCAGGGCCGCGTGCCACGCGCGATCCGAGGCAGCCACGCGCAGCCCCAGCCGCGCGGTCTGGCGCGTGATGCGGTCGTGGTCCGCGAGATCCGCGGTTGCGGCGATGTCGAGCGCCTGCGCGAGCAAGTCGGCGGTATCGAGGGTGATGGATCGCGTGAGCTCCTGCGCGCGCTCCATCAGGGTCGCCTGCCGGCCGCCGGCGTCCTTGTAGAAGACTTCGAGGAGCTTGGCCGAGTAGCCGAGGCTCATGTAGCGGTTGGCGACTCCCTCGCTGGCAAAGTTGTGCTCGCGAAAGGCCGAGGCGGCGATGCGGAAGAGTAGCTCGGCGCGATCGTCCTCGATGCGGTAGTCGCCGCCGAGAAAACCGCCTCGCAGCTTGCCCGCCGCCCGCAGGCGCCGGTGCATGGGCGTGCCCAGGTAGGGCTCGGCCCGGCAGAAGTTCACCGGCGTGGTCGCGTGCTCGCGCATGAAGGCGATGTTGCGAGCGACGTCGTCGAGCGTCGTCTCCGGCTCGAAGACGAGCAGGTTGTAGCAGGTGAAGATTCCCGCCTCGGCAAAGGCGTCGAGCGCGGCTGCCATCGTCGCGACGTCCGTCCCGCGCTGCAGGTGCGCGGCGCCGTTCGCCGACGCGTTCTCGATCCCGACGTACATGCGCACGACCCCGAGGCGCGCTAGTTCGCGGGCCAATTCCCTGCTGACCGTGTCCGGCCGGCACTTGCCCACGAGGGCCGAGCGCGCGACGCCCTGCTCGTCGAGCACCCGCTTGATGGCCGCGACCCTCTCCAGGCTTTGCGCCGGCTTCGGCAGCAAGAAGTTCTCGTCGTGGAAACAGAATACGGCGCTGCCACCCACGGTCTGCGCCAGCATGGCCATTTCCAGGCCGACATCCTCGGGTGAACGCAGGCGCAAGCGCCGGCCGCCCACCCCGTGCTCGCGCCCGTCGCGCAGGACGCTGGTGATCGAGCAGAAGCTGCACGAGCTCCAGCAGCCCCGGCTCCCGCTCACCGGGATGAAGGGAATGCCAAGCTGGCGCGAGTGCTGGCGATACCGCTGGGCCAGAGGCAGGCCGTCCAGGCTCGCCGCGAGTGGTCGCGGGGCCGTGCGAAAAGCCCCACCCTTGCCGTCGGGCAAAGCCAGACCGGCCACGTCCGCCAGCGCTTGCCTGCCCGCGACCGCGTCGAGCAGTTCGCCGATGGTGCTCTCGCCTTCGTAGAGCACGACACTGTCGACCCCGAAGCGGCCAGACAGAATTGGTGCGGCCGCCATGGTCGCGAACTGGCCACCCGCGGTGATGTGGCCGCGAAACCCGGCCCGGCGTAGATCGCAGGCGAGCGAGAGGTAGTCGAGCCCGCGATGCTGAAACTGCGCAGCCAGTCCGACGACATCGGGGCGCAAGGCGAGAATGCGCCGCACCGCCTCGGCCCGCCCACCGCCGTTTCCAAAGGGGACCACGGCGGTCCGGTGGCCGGCCGATTCCGCCGCGGCGGCGATCATGCACATTCCCAGGTTTTCTTCGTAGTCAGCACCGGCGAGCACGAGACGCATGCGGACCTCCTCGATGGCGGCAAGTCGCTCGAACATCGTACCACCACCTCGCCCACCCCGGCGAGAACGCCAGGTGTGTCTCTCGCCCCGCTGTGGCCGGTGTCACGCCGGCGACGCTGCCATCAGACGCGGCGAGGTGACGGGATATCTTGCGATGGTTGCGCCTCTGCGGTGGTCGCGTGGGATCCTCTAGCACCTCCTCGCCCTCATGGACTACGATGCCCGCAAGGGAGAATTCCATGAACTCATTCTTTGGCGTCCGATTGGGCGAAACGATGTCGCGCTGGCTGTGCTGCGCGGTTGTGCTGGGGGGGCTCGGCATGGGCAAGGCTCTGGCGGATGATCGCGATCAGAAGCAGCATGAGGAGCACGGCAACCAGCCGGGGCAATCGCAGCCCCAGCGCAAGGGGCAGCCGCCGCAACAGCAACAGCCGCAGGGCCAGCCACCGCAACAGCATCAGCCGCAGGGCCAACCACCGCAACATCAGCAGCCGGCGCAAGCACAGCCGCCACAGCAGCATCAGCAGCCGCCGCAACAGCATCAGCAGCCGCCGCAGGTGCAACCGCCACAACAACATCACCAGCCGGCGCAGCAGCAGCCGCCGCAGGTACAACCACCGCAGCAACATCGCCAGCCGGCGCAAATACGCCCCCAGATGCAGCCGCCACAGCCGGAGTCGCCGCGCGCTGCGGGTGGTCAGCATCCGGGGGATCGCCACGATCAGCGGGCGCCCCAGGGGATCACAAGGCACCCCGAGCTGGCGGCGCCACATCCTGCCCCACACGCTCACCCCGTGACCGCACCTGGAGGACGCCCGACGCCTCCGCCTCCACGCTACGAGCCCGCGCGCCCGGCGCCCGCGCACGTTGGGCGCGCGCGCCCGGTCACCCCGCCCGTCTACATGGGACGCCCCCTGGCGCCGGCGCGGCCGATCTACGTCGAGGTGGAGCCCCCGAGGGTCCGCTACGAGGCGCCGCCGCCCCGGCCCTCCCCCGCGCACGTCTGGATCGCCGGCTACTGGGGTTGGGGAAACGGCACGCAAGTGTGGATCGGCGGCGAGTGGGCGACCCCGCCCTCCCCCGGCTACGCCTGGGAGTCAGCGCGATGGAAGAGGCACGGCCATCGCTGGGCGTACTACCCAGGCCACTGGAAACACCAGCACGGGCCTGTCTTCGTCGAGCCGCTGGCGGTGGGGCCGGAAGGCGGCTACGGCGCCATCACCATCAGCGGTCACGTGACCGACACGCAGGGCGCACCCGTGTCGGGCATCGTGGTCACCCTCGCGGGCACCCAGGAAGGCGAGATCGTGACCGACGGCAGCGGCGCCTACGTTTTCTCCGGCCTCCCGTTCGGCTCGTACTCGGTGCGGCCGAGTGGCGGTGGCTGCGCCTTCGCCCCGGACGTGGCGAACCTGAGCAACCTTGGCACGAGCGTCGCCCAGGACATCATCGTCGAGGGCTGCCCGGGGTGGTAGCCGGGTAGAATCGATCCCCACCCCCGGGGATTAGCCCGACGTTGGCGGAACCAGGTGAAAACCAGAACCGAGTTGGGAGCGCTGGTGGCCACGGGCGCGCTGGTGGCCGCGGCGGCGTGGCGTCGACGGCTACTGGTACCTGATCCAGGTGCGGGCCTTGCTCGATCAGGGTGGATAGTCATCTTAAACGCCATTTTGCTTTCACCGAAACGCATCCGCATGCAAATGTCCGATAAGAAACATCACGTCAACTACAGAGACCTACACGTCAGTCTCCACCAACGTAGCCCTATACCCAGGGGAAGATATTTCGAATCGAGTGCGGAGGAGCCGCATCGAACCGGGCACCAAGCGCATGCGCACATTCGTTCCCAGCCCACCAATGAACCGAGGAGATCCAGCATGAAAAGTTACGCTCTCGTAGTACTTCCCCTACTGGCTGGATGCCTCGGCTCCGGCTATCCGATTGGCGTCAT
>JADGRD010000038.1 GCA_017881285.1 Pseudomonadota bacterium
AACCCGAACCGCACATATAGGGATCGCAGGTAGACTGGTCGGTGGCAGTGACCGTCGGACACGTACCCTTGCCGTCACAGAAGATTTGGCGAGTAAAAGTGTCTCCGCCGGCGGGACAACTCTGGGGCCGGCAGGCGGTGCTGGTCGGCCATGGTTTGCAGGCGCCGTTTCCGTCGCAGGTGCCGGCGTTGCGGCAGTCTTGCTTCGTCGGATCGCTCTTGCTATTGGCGCAACGAGACTTGGGATCCGAGCCGTCGGAGGGCACATTGTGGCAAGTGCCGGCGGCGGTGGTCCCGCTGGCGAGGCAGGTCTTGCACAGGCCGCCGGTGGTTTGGTCATCAGAACACGCGTTGTTGCAACAGACCCCCTCGGTGCAGAATCCGGTCTGGCACTGGTTGGAGGCGGTACACCCAAGGCCGTTGACCTTCAGACCGCAGCTGAGCACACCGCCGATCGTGACGCAAGTGTTGGGCGCAAGGCAATCCTGGGCCTGGGTGGCCACGGTGCACGTGGTCTTGCACGCGCCGGCCACACAGGCGAAGCTGCCGCAGAGCTGATCGCTTGGGGTTATGCAAGCACCCTTGCCATCGCAGGTAGCGGCCGGTGTGACCGAGGACGTGTTGGCGCAGGCGGACGGCTTGCAGTTGGCGGTCGAATACGAGCAAGCCCCCTTTAGGCAATTTCCCGTGGTGCCGCAGGTGTTGGACGGGGTCGCGGCGCACTTGCGCTGTGGATCCGGGGCGTTGTCCGCCACGGCCAGACAAAGCCCGGGCGTCGCGGTGAGGTTGCAGGCCATGCAGGCGTCCGTGCACGCGCTGTTGCAGCACACGCCCTGGGCACAGAAGCCCGACTTGCACTCTGTCCCCGCGCCGCAATTGGCCCCGGGGGGCTTGAGGCCACAGGAGGCATTGGTGCAGACGTTCCCAGAAGCACATTGGATGTTGCTGCTGGTGCAAGTGTCGTAGCAGATGCTCCCATTGCACACGTACGGGTCGCAGCCGCGTGAATTCGAAGGCACACACTGGCCCGAGGCATTGCAAGTGGAGGGCGGAGAATAGATCCCGGCCACGCAAGTCTGCGGGGCGCACACGGTGGCGATCGGATAGGTCTGGCAGGCCCCGCTTCCGTTGCACACGCCGTTGGTCGAGCAGGAAGTGGCACCCAGATCCTTGCAGGTACTGCGCGGATCGGGGGCAGCGCTGGCCACGTTCAGGCAATGTCCGGGCGAGCTGGCCAGGTTGCAGCTCCGGCAGGGGCCGGTGCAGGCGCTTTCACAACAGACCTTGTCCACGCATTGCCCGGAAATGCACTCGCCGGAAGCCGCGCAAGGCTGCCCGTTCTGCTTGAGGCCGCAGGCATCCGTGGTCACACCGTTGAGGGTTTGCGGCTGGCATTGGTTCTGAGGCGCGCAGTCTTGGTTGCCGGTGCAATTCTCCAAACACGCGCCGTTGGAACATTGGAAGGGGAAGCAATCAACCAGTTGCGGATCCCGGCAATTGCCGTGGCCGTCGCAAGTTCGAGGCGTGTTCTCGACCAACCCCGAACAAACGGACGGGCCACACACCGTGTCTTGCGGGTACAGGGTGCACGAGCCAAAGCCGTCGCAAAGGCCGGTGTTGCCGCAGGTGCGGCGATCGGTCCCCTGGCACGCAGGGTCGGGCGAGCCCGCGGGGATGGAAGTGCAGTGGCCATTCGATCCGGTCTGGTTGCACGACACGCAGGAACCACTGCAGGCGATGTTGCAGCACACGCCACGCACGTCCGCGCTCGCGCCCACGCAGAAGCCGGAGGCGCAATCGGCGGCCGTCTTGCAAACCGCGCCGTTGGTGCTCTTGCCGCAACTGCCTGCCACGCATTGCTGTCCCACCGCGCACTGGGCGTTGGTCGTGCACGTGAAGGCACAGCGGTTGGTGGCCGGATCGCAAGTGAAGGGTGGACAGGTCAGCGAGCTTGTCTCAGAGCAGTTGCCATGGCCGTCGCAAGAGACGATGCCGGTCACGCTATCCCCATCACAGGTGCCGGGCTTGCACTCCGTGCCCTCCACGTACAGGCGACAAGCGCCCTTGCCATCGCAGGTTCCGTCCAGTCGGCAGGTCGCAGCCTTACTGGCGGGGCAGACCAGGGCATCGCTAGGTTTCCCGCCCGCCGGGATGAAGGCGCAGACACCCAGCGAGCTGGCCAGATTGCACGCCTTGCAAGTCTCTGTACAGGCCGAGGTGCAACAGATCCCATCCACGCAGAATCCGGTCTGGCACTCGGCATCGCAGCTGCAGGATTCAGCCTTTCCCTTGGACTTGCCGGGCGTGCCCGGCGCGCAGGTGTTGGGCGGCAAGGCCACATCTGCGCCGCCGGGGACGTCGGAGGTTCTGGCGTCGTTCTTCCCGCCGTCCAGCGTGCTGCCGCCGCCGTCAAGGTTGGGGGCCAACTTGGTGTTGGTGCAAGCAGTGGCCAGCAAGACCGCGCAAAGAGCAAGGGCGCCCCGGTGGGCGGGTTCCTCACACGGCGGCGACTTCGAGCCCTGAATTCTAGCTCCCGACGAATCAGCTCTCATTGAGATATCCCCCCGGACGTGAAGTGACGGAGATGGGCTTACCTACGGATTGGCGACCATCCTTGATGGATCCTGGTGTGGCCTGGCAAGGCAGAAATGTCAGTATGGGCAGTAGCCATACTCGGTCCCCCACATGGTGCAGGCGCCGCTGCTGGGACAGTCATTAGCGCTCTTGCAGACCTGCCGGCAGGTAGAGTCCGGAACGCAGGCGTTGTCCTTATAGCAGTCCCGGTAGGACTCGCAGGTCACGCCATTCCTCCCGTTTCCGTAGGCGAAATCGCAGACGGTACGGCTATGCTTTGTTCCCGGGTCAGGGGAAACCAACAGGCAAACCCGGCCGGCTGGACAGCCGGCGTCGGAAATCGGATCGCAACACGTCCCATCCACCCCGCACTGGTCGTAGGGCGGATCGCACACGGACACGGACCCGCCTGCCGCGGAGAGCGGGCGCTGGCCACAGGCCACGTTGGTACAATCCGCTGCGCTGACACAAAGGCTGAAACAAAAGGTGAGGTTGTCACCGATGGTGGGCGCGAGGCATATGTTCCCCGGGGCGCAATCATCGTGCTGAGTCGGAGAGCCAGCGGAAGACGGCGTGCAAGGCTGAAGAACCGTCTTCTGCCCTTTGCTGGCGCAGGTGGGCCGCTCCCTGACGCCATCAAAGGCATAGGTACACTTCTCGGTGCACCAATTGCAGTTCCCGGTCTGGCAGACCGGATCACAGCTTCCCGCCGTGGTCGCCGAGCAGACCAAGGGGACCGCGGGACAAACCACGCCCGCCTCTGGCCCGGAGCTCGCGCCCCCGCTACCCCCCGCGTCCGCGATCTGCCCGCCGCCCCCGGAGCTCCCCGCGTCGCCCCCGGAGCCCCCCGCGCCCCCGGACGCGATGCGCTCAAAATGGGCCTTCGTGCAAGCAACACTCGACACCAGCAGAACCGCAAGCCAACTCGCCAATAGGTTTCTCGGAATATTTCTCATGAGCCAGTCGTCCGATCGGATGTCAGTCTAGTGCTAGGCGACCCACTATTGGATGCCAGGTGGGAGCAATCCTGCGCACACGAAACGGCGATTTACAAGTTCGTAGTGCGCTGCATGGTTTCTCCACGAGGCACGCCGGCCTCGGCCCGCATGCACTCGCGCGGCCTGTGCCCCGCCGGAGCCCCATTCGGGATCACCTACCGCACCGACGGTGGCCGGGATCTACGGTGACCGCTTCCGCCATCGTCAACCATTGCGCAGGTGCCTGGTCGACGGCATCGGCGACGCGATGGCGACGGTCCTGTCGGGGTGTCTTGCCAGCGGTGACGCATGCGAAGAGCATCCGCGCGTCCCTTCCCCGTTCCGGTCGCGAGGAATAGACGCCGGTCCGTGATGGTCAACGCAGACGCGTCGCGTCCATTGAGCCCAGGCAGGTGGAAACTTCTTGGCTTGACCTACATCAAATTACACGTAACCCTACCGTGCAGGAGGACGTGGCGTGACACGCGTAGCGGCCGAGGAGAAAAACGAACATAGTACCGCGATCGAGGCGGGGTTGGTCCTCGACGGCAAGTATCGAGTAGACTACCTGGTTGGCCAAGGTGGAATGGCTGCGGTGTGGGCCGGCACCAACGAGCGCACGGGCAAGCGCGTCGCTCTGAAGATGCTCCTGCCCGCGTTGACGGCCACCCCTGGAGTCGATGCTCTCTTTCAGCGGGAGGGCCTGGCCGCGAGCCGGGTGAACCATCCCAACGTGGTGACGGTCTTCGATGTCATCGAGCACTGCGGGATGGCTTGCATCGTCATGGAGTTGCTCACGGGAGAGCCCCTTGACCGTTACCGCGAGCGCCTGGGCGGGTTGAGTGTGAACGAGGTGTACGGGTTGCTCTTGCCGGCCATGCGCGGGGTGTCCGCCGCGCACGCCCAGGGAGTGATCCATCGCGACCTCAAGCCCCAGAACATCTTCGTTTGCATCGGTCCCGACGGCCGGGCGGTGACTACGAAGGTTCTGGATTTCGGCATATCGATCATCATCGAGCGCGCTCGGGACCCGTCGCTGGGGCAACCCCTGAGCGTGCCGATGGGAACGCCCGTCTACATGGCGCCCGAGCAGATCCTCGGCGGCGTGCCAATCGACGAGCGGGCCGATGTGTACGGATTCGGGGTGTTGTTCTACGAGGCCCTGACCGGGCAGGTGCCGTTTCCCGGTGAGCCCGGGGTCGAGCTGTATGAGCGCATCTTGAATGCACCGGTTCCACCATTGGCACAAATCTGTCCGCAGCTGACACCCGGCCTAGTGCGGATCATCGAGACCGCCCTCGCCAAGGAGCCGGCCCAGCGCCACGCGAATCTGGATTGCATGCTCAACGCTCTCGAGGACGAGTTCCTGCCGGCCACGCCATTTCCGCGCTCGCTCACGCCTCTGACGGGAGGCATCCCGGGGATCGTGATCGAGACGCCGACCGGGCGTCGGGTCACCCCGGTCGAGGCCAACCTTCGGAGGGAGCCCTCCGGGGAGCATCAGGCGACCCAGTTCCTCGTCAGCTTTCCCCTCGAGGCCGAGTCTGGACGGCGCCGGACCGGGAGTGGGGGTTTCGATCGAGAAGACCTGCTTCGGCGGGTAGATTCCTCGCGCGAGACGGCGCCCGTGGCGCTGGCGAGTCTCCGGTGGCTTCTCCATCCCCACCGCTGGCAAGCCGTGGCGAGCGTGGGTTTCGCGGGATTGGTCGCCGGGGTCGCCCTCATTTTCTGGGGACTTGCCGGCAACGGCATGAGGGCGCCAGCCGGCCTGCCTTCGCTGGTGGTGCCGACTAGGCCGCCAGTCAGCACGCCGTCGGCGCCGCCGAGCGATCCCGTCGTGGCGCCGAGTCCACCTGCGCCCCTTGCGGAGAGCGAAGCCCCCTCGATTCCGCTGCTGGGCTTCCGGACGGGCGCGAGCCCCACGGCCGCCAAACCCGAGGTCCGGGTGCGCGCTCCACGCGGGGGCTCGTCGGGCGCACGGCCGGCCTCCAAAGATTCGGGGAAGGGCGTGTCGGCTGGCCGGCCGGGTGCGTGGAGCGGGCTCTCCGGGAGTCCAGCGGCTTCGTCGCCATCGGCAAAACCGGGGGCGGCGGCTGCCACGACCAGGCCGCGGGCCGGCAGCCTGTCCGCCGAGGATTTCTAGCCGTTGTCTTTTCAGAGCAAGCCGCGCATGGAACATCATCGCTGGTTCCGCTGGACGCGAAGCATGGCGATCATCCTGGGGTTCGTCGTCCCGATGGCAGGCGCGTTGCCGGCGCGCGCGGCGAGCACGATCGGCGATCCCTTCGCTCCGTCGGATACCACCGACGAGGCTTCCTACCGGAAGACCATTCGCGATGGCGTGGCCGAGTACGACGCCGGCCACTTCGAGGAAGCGCGCAGCCTGTTCCGGCGCGCCCACGAGACGAACCCCAACGCCCGTACCTTCCGGGGGATCGGCATGGCTTCCTTCGAACTGCGCGACTACATCGCGGCCTGGCGCTATCTGTCCGTGGCCTTGCAAGACAAGCGCAAGCCGCTGTCGCCCGCGCAGCGCAAGGACGTACAGGATCTGCTCGATCGCAGCCGCATGTTCCTGGATGTGTACACGGTGCGGGTCGTGCCCCGTACCGCCCGCCTCACCGTCGACGGACGCGCACCGGAATTCGAGCCGGACGGGACTCTGCTCTTCGGCTTCGGCGCGCACACGATCACGGCCAGCGCCCCGGGCATGGCCACGCACACCGAGTCGATGAACGTCCGCGGCGGAGCCCGCAAGGAGCTGCTCCTGTCGCTCGAACCCGCACCCGTGCTCGGCGCCCATCCCGCGGATGCGGCGCCGCCGGTGACGGTGATGAAAGCAGCGCCGCCCCCCCGGGCATCGAATACCGCCGCCAAGGCCTGGTTGTGGTCCAGCGCGGGTGCCGCGGTGGTGGCAGCGGGCGCCGGCGCCTACTGGATCAAACAAGCCTCCGAGCTGAGCTCTTGTCGTAATCCGGCCTCGTCGGACTTGCGCTGCACGACCGAAGGCACCCTGTCGACGGAGCGGAACGTCGCTATCGGGATAACCCTCGGGACCGGGGCCGCTGCCTTGACCATGGCTCTCATCGCCATCCTCACCTGGAAATCCGGGCCTCCCCCGGCCCAGCACGGGAGCGGCCTGGCTTGCATCGCGAGCCCTTCGGGCATCACTTGCGGCGAGACGTTCTAGATCCAACCGCCGCCGGCGCATCGGTTGGACAGGATGCACGCCGAAGATCACGACCTCCTTGCTGTACGATACGGCGATCTCCTTCGGGCCATGGAGAGGCTGATCGCCGCTCTCGACCAGAGAATCTGAAGCCTGGAGCCTGAAGCCTGAAGCCTTGGGTTGCGGGCGAAGCCCGCGCTATGGGTGGCGGGGACGGCCGCTCAGCTCTTCGCGGTCTTGCTTGCCAGGGTCGCGAGCTGGTCTTCGAGCTGCTGGATGGTAGTGCGCAAGGTGACGACCTCTTCGTGGGTCGCCAGGCCGAAGGTGCCCGCGGCCAGGCGGCCCGCCTTGTCCAGGTTTGTCTTCACCGCTCCGCCCACGCTCATGGCCTTCATGGCGGCGTTCATCAGACGGGGATCGCTCACCAGCTTGGACACGCGCGGACTTCCCGCCAGCTTGAACGCCTGGCCAACGACGACATCCTTGATCGACTTCAATACCGGCATGGTGGGATGGTTTTGCCACGAGCGCCGGATTCGGTCAACGCGTCCCGTCCCGCGGCCCCGACATTCGTGCTAGAGGGTGGCTTTCCGATGTTCTTTCTCGACAGCCCCCTCGGCAAACTCGCGCTCTCGCTGGTACTTCTCGCCGCCATCGCCCCCGTGGTGGTGTGGTTCTTCCGCGGCACGTGGGTCGAGCTCGATGCCGAGGCGCTGCTCCTGCGCGAGCAACGCGGTGACAAGACGGCGCTCGATGCCCGCGTCATGGTCACCTTCTTGCTCGGCGCACTCTCCCTCCTGCTCATCAACTTCTACGGCTCGCGCGACTTCTACGACGGCACCGTGCAGCCGCTCTTGCAGCGCTGGTCGGATCGCCATCCCGGGACCCTCGACCTCGGCACCTACCGCGATCTGTGCTACCGCGTGTTCTGGGGCGTCTCGCGCTACGGCGCCTACTGCCTGCCGCTCGCCGTCTGGCCCCTCGTGTTCGAGGAGAGCCCGCTCGACCTGGGGCTGCGCTTCCGCGGCTTCCGCGAGCACGCCTGGATCTACCTGCTCTGCCTGGTCATCGTCATCCCGACGCTGGTGGTGGTTTCCTATACCCCGGAGTTCACCCGCTACTACCCGATGTATCCCGGCGCCGCCCGTTCGTGGACCGACTTCTGGATCTGGGAAGCCGTGTACATCGGCCAGTTTCTCGCCATCGAGATCTTCTTCCGCGGCTTCTGGCTGCGCGGGGCACGGATTCTCGGGGCGGGCGCCATCTTCTCCATGATGGTGCCCTACGTGATGATCCACTTTCAGAAGCCCTACCTCGAGGCGTGCGGCGCCATCGTGGCCGGGGTCGTGCTCGGTTCGCTGTCCATGAAGACCGGCAGCATCTGGGCCGGCTTCCTCATCCATTCGACGGTAGCGATCCTGATGGATCTGCTCGCCCTGCACCAAAGTGGTCGCATGCCCGTGCGCCTTGGCCCCTATACACCGGCGCACTACAAGTTCGTCCACACCACGCACGTCCTGTGGACCGTGTGGGCGATTTCCCTGATGGGGCTTCTCCTCTTGCTGCGGCGACGGCGCCGGCAACGACGGTCCTAGACGGCCACCGCCACGGTGCGACGTTCGCAGGCATCGCGGGAAAAAATGTCCTGCCGCCCCCCCCGTTCCCGATCACTATCCAAGCGAGATGTGAGAGAGCCGTTTGTATCGAGATCGGGAACGGGGGCGAGGGCAGGGCGGGCTAGACCGGAAAAACCTTCAGGGTTCGCCGAACGAGCTTGATGAACTTCTGCGTGGGGCTCGGAAAATTCGGCCGGGACAAGAGCAGCGGCTTGCACACGGAATACCCGTCGGCTTCCGTGCAGGTTGGTATGGAGGGGGATGGTGCATGGCCTGCAGAACCCGCCTGCCTTTGTCCCGGCCTATCGAAGATCAATTCCATCTCCGCACTGCTGAAACTACTGGAAGGCACCCTCGCTCGTAACCCGGTCGTCCCTGATTTGCATGTCCTCCTTATGGAAGCATGATGTGTCAGGTTTTGTCCTACATTTGCGTCATGAGCGGCGGTGGGCGGCTTCCGCTAAGATGGCTCGATCTTGACCGAGACAACCGCACCCCGAGGCTCCGTACGCGACCGGCTGGTCGTCGCGCTCGCCGATCCCGAGATCGCGCGCCAGGCGGGGCGCACGGCGGCCGCCCTGGTCGCCTTCCACGAACCCATGGCGGTGTTCGAGTGGCTCGGGACGGGCAAGGGGCTGGTTCTTCTCGATCATGCCGGCGTTCCCGACGGGGAGCTGCGCGTGTTTCTCGAGCGGGTGTTGGGCGCGCACGAGAAGGGACTGCTCTTCGTCGCGGTGGCGGGCGGAGGCGCCGAGGTGGTCGAGGCCCTGCGCGCGACGGACGCGGCGGCCCGCAATCGCGACCACATCGGCCTCTACCATGTCGAGGAGACTGGCCAGATCCACCGTGTGGCCGGCCGCCGCTTGCGCGACCTGGAGAAGGCCGGCCGCGCCCTGCCCGAGACCGAACCGTTATCGCCCGAGAAGGTGGCCGACATCGTCGAACGCGGACGCCGGGAGCGACTCGATGCCATGGAGTTCGTGCGCAGCACCGCCCGCCGCTTTCCCCATGTCACGGTCGCCATCATCGCGATCTGTTTTCTGCTCTTCGCCCTGACGTCCGGCAATGACGCGCGCGCGCAGCAGCTCTTCGCCCTGCTCTGCAACCGGCCCGACAAGGTTGGCCATGGCGAGCTGTGGCGGCTGCTCACCTACGCCTTGCTCCACGATCCGCGCAATCCAACCCACCTGATCGTGAACATGCTGTCACTCTACAGCCTGGGCAGCTTCCTCGAACCCATGCTCGGCCGCCGCCGCATGGGCCTGCTCTGCGCCGTGACGGCCGTGGCTGGAGGGGTGGCCAGCGCACTGTTCAGCCACGCCATTTCCGTTGGTGCCTCGGGCGCGGTGTGGGGATTGGTCGGCGCGACCTTCGGGCTTTTGCAAGGAAAGAACCCTGGCAGGGTTCTTTCGAGCTCCCGCGATGAGCGCCGTCCGGCAGAGCCGGCCGCCGCTCGCGCGATCGACGGCCGGCAGGGGCTGTTTCCGGCGCTCATCGCGCGCAGGTTGCGCCAGCAGCTGGTCGTCATCCTGGCCATCAACATCGTCATCTCGTTCCTGCCCGGCATCGACCGCTACTGCCACTTCGGCGGCGGCTTGGCCGGCTACTTTCTCGCGCGGTACTTCGCCCGCGGCCCGATCAAGGGTGGTTGAGGAACCACACAGAGCACAGAGGAGGAAGAGGACACTACCGGGAGCGCGCGCGGGCCTTGAGCCGGGCGAGCTCGGCCTTGAGCTTGGCGATTTCCTCGCCTTGCGCCTGCACGGCCGCCACCAGCATGCTGGCGTAGCCGTACAGATCGACCATGTTGCCGTCGCGGTCCACGGCGGGGCTACCCGGCACGTCGTCGATGATGAAACCGAGGTGGCGAGTGCCGGCCAGGGCCGGATCGCGATACTCGTAGGTGGCCAGCTTGAAGGCCGCGAGCTCGCGCGCGATGCGCTCCCGTTCGGCGGCGCCGAGGTAGACGATGTCTTTCTTCGCCCGCCGCGCGGACACCGGGCAGGGCCCGCCATTCGCCGTGTACCATGCGCCGTTCTTGCACAGGCGCGCGCCGCCCGTGCCACAGGAGTAGGTGCAAGTCTTGTCGGCCGTCGTGCAGGCCGAGCCCAAGAGGGGGATGCCGGCCGGACAGGCGGCGTCGGCGTTCGGCGTCGCACAATGCCAGGTGTAGTCGCCGCCGCACGACGTGACCGGCCCGTTCGTGCAGTTCGTGCAGGCGCACGACAGATCGCCGTAGACGCAGTAGGCGCCGTCGGTGGGACAGATCTGCGCGGCGGCGGCATCGCGCGTGGCCGGACAGGTCACCGGTGGAAGCTGCGTGCACTTCGCTAGTAAGATCGACCAGGTGCCGCCGGTGCAGGTCGCGCTGGTCCGGCAGCCTGGGCGCGGATCGGTGCCGTACTCGCAGGTCAGGCCCTCGGTGCAGGGCCAGGTGCTGATCTGCGAGATGTCGGCTGGGCAGGCCGAGGTTTGCGTCGGGCACGCGCCGGCGGAAGCCTTGGCCACCAAGGCATTCTGGCGCATACAGTCGTTCGAATAGGTGACGCCGTCGCAGCCGCACACCGGTGCGTAGATCTCCGTGCAAGTTCCGCTGACGGTCACGCAGGTCCCGGGCAGGGCGAGAACGCCGCATTGACCGGCTGTTACGTCGCAGAACTGGCCGCTCGGGCAGGTCAGGTTCTCGCTGGTGCCGCAGTTCTTGCCGGTGGTGCCGGTCGAGCCGCCCCTCCCGACAGTGCCGCCCGCTCCGCTCCTGCCGCCCATGCCGACGGTCCCGCCGGCGCCCACGATTCCACCCGTTGCCGCCCTCCCGCCCGCACCGACCGCACCGCCGGTTCCGATAACGCCGCCGGTTCCGACAACACCGCCCGAGCCGATGGCCCCGCCGGTGCTGGCCGCGCCACCCGAACCGATCGCCCCGCCCACGGCCGTTACTCCTCCGGTCGCGGCCAGGCCGCCGGTGCCGACCGCCCCGCCGCTACTGGCCACGCCACCCGATCCGGAACCGCCCTGTGCAGGGCCTCCGGCCGCGCCACCGCCACCACCGCCCAGCCCTTCCTTCTGACATGCGGCCGAAACGAACAGAAGCGAAACTCCGAAACCGATGACGATCGCCGACTTATTCATGATTGCCCCCACGTGGTCAGGTGCGAGCAAAGAGCATTCCAGGCGCGACCCGAGCCAAAGGCGCGGGAAATGCAGGGAAGACCGCTTGCTGGGCGCGGTTGCTTTTCAGAAATCTGAGAGCGCCGCTCCTATTTTGTCTCGGTTGCCGTCGCCGCACCAGGGGCAAGGGCAGCGTCCGACCCGGCCTCCTGCCGTGATGCGAAGTGGTTGCGCACGGCGTGGGCGGCGGCCTCGTTCATACCAGGCACGGCCAGCAGGGCTTCGAGCGAGGCTGCGCCGACCTGCCTGAGGCTGCCGAAATGGCGCAGCAGCGCGCGCTGCCGGACCGGGCCGACGCAGGGGATGCTCGACAGGGCCGATCGGATGGTGCGGCGCTTGCGCTGGCTGCGATGAAACCCCACGGCGAAGCGGTGGGCCTCGTCGCGCAAGCGGGCGAGCACGAACATCTCGGCGCTGGTTGGCCCGATGGCGATGGGATCCTTGGCGTACGCGAGAAACACGCGGTCGGGCCGGCGCTTCGCCGCGTCGCCGGTCTGGCCCTGGGTCGGAGTGTCCACCTGGGCGGAGGCGGGGCCGGCAGCGCCCGTCGCGAAGTCGCGTTCCTTGGCCAGCGCCACGATGGGCAGGCCCACCCCCGGCCGCACGTCCACGCCCGCGTCGCGCGCGGCCGCCAGCGCGACCGAGAGCTGACCCTTGCCGCCGTCGACGACCAGCAGGTCGGGCAGCCGCCACGGGCTGTCGTCGCTCCCCGCCTCGCGGCCGCGCCGGAACCGGCGCGAGAGCACCTCGTACATCGAGGCGAAGTCGTCGCCGCCCTCGGCGCGCTTGATGCGATAGGTGCGATAGCGCGCCTTTGCGGGCTCGCCGTCCTCGAACACGACCATGGACGCCACGGGATCGGTCCCTTGCACGTGCGAGATGTCGAAGCACTCGATCACGCGCGGCGGTCGCGGCAGGCCCAGGCGGCGCTGCAGGCGGGCCAGGGTGGCGGCGCTGTCCTGGCCGCGGTCGCGGCGGCTGACGAAGCTCGAGGCCGCGTTCTTGCGCGCTAGCTCGACGAGCGCGCGGCGCGGGCCGCGCTGCGGGACCAGCAGGGCGGCCTTCTTGCCGCGTTTGTCCGACAGCCACTCGGCCTTCACCTTCGCGTCGGCGATGGCGAAGGGCAGCAGCACCTCGGCGGGCGGGCTGGCCTGCAGGTCGTAGAACAGCCCGAGGAAACTCGACAAGATCTCGTCGTCGGGAAACTCCTGCTTGCCGAAGGAGAAGGCGCGGTTGCCCACCATCTTCCCCTGCCGCACGAAGAGGACCACGATTTCCACGGCCTGGCCCGCGCGATGGAAGCCGACGATGTCTTGGTCGACGAAGGTGCCCGAGACCACGCGCTGCGATTCGAGCACGCTCTCGAGGGCGCGAACTTGATCGCGCAGGGTGGCCGCGTGCTCGTAGGCGGTGCGGCCCGCGGCCTCTTTCATGCGGCGGCGCAGGTCTTCCAGCAGTTCGTCGTTCTTGCCCTCGAGAAAGAGCCCGACGAAGCGCACCTGTTCGGCGTAGTCGTCGGCCGGTACCTCGAGCACGCAGGGCGCGAGGCAGCGCTTGATCTGGTACTGCAGGCACGGGCGCTGCCGGCCCCGCCTCCGCCCAGGTGGACACTCCGACCCAGGACCAGACCGGCGACGCGGCGAAGCGCCGGC
>JADGRD010000039.1 GCA_017881285.1 Pseudomonadota bacterium
GTCCGGGCCGTACCGCCGGATGGAGAGCGGTGGGTAGCCCTACCCGACGATGGAGCTTATCAGAACGGGCGCGTGCCGATCGCGCGTCAAAAGGCCAGGCCGACCGCTGCGCGCAGGTAGGGCGCACTGCGCTCGACGTGGCCGATGGGCACCGAGCTCGTCGGGATGGGGGTCGCGCTCGCCGAGGGGAGCGCGGCCTGCAAGGTAAAGTCGCTGCCGGTCGCCAAGGCGTAGCCGGCCTCGAGGTTGCCCATGAGCCCGAGGAGCGGGGAGAACGCGCCTTGCCACGGGTGAATCCCGGGGCTGCGCAAAAAGACGCCGGCGCCGAGGGAGGCTTGCTCGAAGAGCTCGCGGTCCTTCATCCCCGCCACGGTCAGCTTATCCCAGCCCATGCCCCCCGCGACCCGGGCGAACGGCGCCAGCCAGCGGTACACGTGGTAGCGCAGCGAAGCGCCGAGCTGGAACAGGTTGGTGTCGAGCTTCTCCGAAAGCGACGAGCTGGGCTGGAACGAGGAGGTCGATGTGCTGGTCCAGCCGAGGTCCAACCGGAGGGCGAGCTGGGCGCTCGGTCGCAAGACGTCGGCTTGCAAGGAAAGACCCGCGCCCTTGGGCATGCGCTCCCCGGCCAGGCGCTTGCCCGCGCCGTTGGTGGGCCAGGTTGCCCGGCCCTCGAGCGCGACCCCGAAGCGCAACGGATCCCACGAGGTCACCGGTCTCTCGGGCTCGAAGACCTGCGGCTTGCGTGGCGCCGTGAGATCGGGCCTCTGCGGCCGGACATTCTGCGGCTGGGCATCCTGCGGCGGGGCATAGGGATAGCCATAGGCACCGGGCTGGGCCAAGGCTGACGAGGAGGTCAGCAGCCCTGCCGCTAGGAGCGGTAGCGCCGCACGGGCAGCTTGCATCATGGTTCGCTTGCCGTTGGTCATGGTTGCTCCCGTTCGAGGTAGTTGCTGAGGAGGAAGCCGTACGCGGTGCGCGCGTTGGCCCGGTCGGGGTTCTCCGCGTCGAGGAAAGTCAGGTTGCCGACACCATCCTGATCGTAGTGGCTGACTACGAGGTAGCGGGTAAGATCGCTCTTCCGCTCAGTGCTCGAAACGGCGAGAGGGGAAACGGCGACGATGTCCTGATCCAGCCAGGTTTCCCCGGTGGTCAGGCGAGCCCCCCCGTTCGCGCGATCCACGAGATTGAGGTGGAAGAGCCCGGCGCCCGAATCGGCGCTCCACAGCCGGCTCGGATTGCGCGTCTCGAAGGTGGGCAACGCCAGCGCGCTGCCGGCGTCGAACGTCGAGAAGGAACGGCTGGCGAGGTCGACCACGGTGAGCGCGGCGCTTCCCGAGAACCTGTTCGCCACCAGCACCACGAAGTTGTGGTCGAGAAGCGGGCCCTGATGGAGAAACAGGTGAGCCTGGCTGCCCGCCGCGGCGAGGGAATAGTCGGAGAGCGGCAGCCCGCCCGTGGTCTGGACCTCCTCCAGATCCGCGAAGATCACGCTGGTGCTACCTCGCAGCAGGTCGACCAGCAGGGCTTGTTGCCTCGGCGTGTCGGTCGTGGAGAGAGCGGGCCGGATGAAGGGGATGATCCGGCTGACCGGGATCGAAGTGGCGATGCTGACGGTGCTGCTGGTGCTGGGATCGATGATGACCAGGCTCTTGGCGTCCGCGGCGGCCACCGCCAGATGGGTGTTGTCCTTGCCAACGCCGTAGAGGGCCATATCGGCCGCGGTGGAGCCCACGGCGAGCATGGAGAGCGAGGCGAGGAAGTCGTTGGCGGGCGCCGTGGGCGTCTGCCCACCGGCAACGAGGTCGGTGAGCTTGATCTGGTAGATGTCCTTGGCGCCGCTGGCCCGCACGAAGATGTTCAGGTTGTCGGGGTCGAACACGGCATCGACCGGGGTCAGGTTGCAGCCCGAGGGTTGGGGGCAGAGCGGCACCGAGATCTCGGTGTGGCCGGGGTTATCGAGATCGAGGATGGTGACGTAGTTCTGCGAGAGCACCACGGCCAGCGTGCGCCCACCCTGCGTGAAGGTGTAGGACGGCGAGAAGAGGATGAGGTTGGGCACCCCGCCCATGCTGCGGATGGTCTTGGGGGTCACCTTCGGCACCGCCGGATTTTCCGGCGGCTTGAAATCGATCAGCGTCATCTCGTTGGGGTTGAAGAGCGCGGTGTCGTTCTGCGCCTGGCTCGCGGGCGTGTGATAGAGGACGACGAAGCGGCCATCGTCCGACTGGGCCAAGCCGTCGAAGCGGCCGGTCAGGGGAAGGGGTGGCAGGGGCGATGCGGGAGGGAGCGGAGGAACGGCGTCGATGACATCGAGCTCGGCCGGAACCTCTTTGACCTTGGCCGAACCGCGGTCGCCCTTGGTCAGCACGAGCAGTTGGTTGTTGGCGCCGTTGCGCTTGACCGCGGCGATGGGTGCCTTGCCCACCGGCACCTGGCGCGGTGTCAGCGACGGATCCGCGGGGTCGAGAAGGAACGCGGTCTGCGAGCTCGTCTCGACAAACGCCACCCGATCGTCGAGGGCGACCATGGGCAAAAGGTCATTCCTCGGCAGCCAGAAGTTGGTGTTGCCGTTGCAGCCGGCCAGCGGCGCCAGCGCGAGCGACAGGGCCAAGAATCGACGTTTCATTGTTGGATCCTTCCATTGAGCGCGAAGCCGGTGACGGTTTGCACCTCTCCGGTTACCCAGTCGATGAAGCTGATGCGCCCCTCGGAGTAGACCTGGCCCACGAACACTTTTTGGGCGCTCACCGACAGGGCCGCGATGCTACTTGGCGGGCTGCCGAGCGCGAAGTCGTCGGCGACGAAGCTCGTCAGCGAGATGCGCTCGGCGATGCGTACCCCCGCCTTGTCGTCGCGCAAGAGTACGAAAGCGTAGGTCGAGTTGGGAGTGATGGCGAATGGGTAGGGCTCGACCGCCGTCTCATGCTGGACTTCGCGCCCGCCCGCGAGCTCCACCATGGTGTAGCCATGGAAGTCGTCGACCGTGCCCGAGGAACCGCCCTTCCCCGAGGTTCCGCCCGTTCCCGAGGTCGTGGGGGGTGAGTGGAGGACCAGGGCCGTCTTCTCATCGGGCGCGACGGCCACGGCGCGAATCGCCTTGTGCACGTCGACGGTCTGATAGCTCTCATTCGTCAGATCCACGATGACCAGTCTGTTGATGGCGATGGCGGTCGTGTAGAGCAGGGCGTATCTGCCTTTCGCGCTCATGGTCACCGAGCCGATGGTTTCGCCGTCGAACGGCCAGGTCGTCCGGTGGGCCGAATCGGTGAAACCGCTGGGGACGTCGATGCTCACCAGCTTGCTTTCCTCGCGCAGAACCGCGAAAGCCGTGTTGCCGGAGGGAAGCAGGACCAGATCGGTGACCGTGCTCGACAGGTCGAGAGCGGTCACGGTCTGGGTCCTGAGGTTGACCAGCAGAACCTGATACGAGCCGTCGCGCCGGGCAACGGCATAGGACCCGTCCGCGGTCACCGAAACTTCGGTGGGCTTGCCGCTGGCCATGACCGGGGCCGTGTCGCTCGGGGACGGGACGTAGGTGTCTGGCGGGCCGAGGTCGGGGGCGGTGCCGCCGTCGATGGGGGCCAAGCCGCCATCCAGGCCGGGGGTGCCGCCGGTTCCGGACGGGCCGCTGGTTGTGGGCGCGGTATCGGGCGACGCAGGGGTGGGGACGACCCCGGCATCGGTGTGGGCGAGGCTGGTGATCCCCTGGTCGATGCGGGTCAAGGGGGCGAGGCCGGGAGCCGTGATGTTGGCGAAGCGCAGCTCGGAGATGCCGTCGTCGGTAACCACGAAGGCCGCGGCGTTGTCACTCGAGAACACTACGGCGCTGGGGTTGTAGCCGACGGTCATCGAAATGACGCTGCCGTTGGTGGTGGACAGATCGACCACCGAGACTTCTTGCGTGCTTCCCGTGGTCTTGGTCTGCGTCGTGCCGGCGGCGACTTGCGAGGCATCGAACCAGATCACCGCATGTTTGCCGTCGGGCGAGATGGCGATGGCGTTCGCCTTGGCGATGATCGGGATCGGGCCAGCGTTCATGACCTTGCCGTTCAAGATGCGCAAGGTGTGCGAACCCACGTTGATGACGAGGGCGATGTCCTGGCCCGGCACGGTGGCCAAATAGGTCGGCGAGTCTCCGGGTGCCAGCTCATTGATTTCCAGGGTCGTGGAATCGATGGCGGTCACCGTGTTGCGGGTCGGATTCGCCACGTAGACGAATTTGGCGCCGGCTCGCGGAGCGAGAAAGTCCAGGTTCTGTTTCTGCTCGGGAGGCAGCGTGGTCGTGCCGCCACTGCCCAGCGTGCCGCCCGAGCCATAGACTCCCATGATCGGTCCAGCCGAGCCGCCGGAGTTGGTGTAGTAGCCAGCCGCGTCCGACTTTCCGTTCGATTCGCTGCCTGCCCCGATGGAGCCTCCCGAGCTGCCAGCACAGCCGGCCAATGTCCCCAGAACCAATGCACCCAAGACCAAGTTCTGTTTGTTCATGGCGAGTATCTCTCCGCAGCAACTAACGTGCCGGTGACCAAGTTCGCGGAACCCTTCGGATTCTCCACGGAAAAGGCGACGCTGGCCTGACAGGCATGTCGCGGTTTTCCGCGGCTTGCCGGCCGCCTTTCCAGGGTATGCTACAGCCCAAATCGATCTTACCGAAGTACTCATGAGCTAGAAAGAGCCCACCCAGGGTTCTTTCCTGGATCCTCAGCTTCGAGCAGGTGCGCGATGCAGATCTCAACGGTGCAGGCAGCAGGCGGGAAGGTTCGGCTGCGCGTGGAGGGGGACACCATTTACGTGGCGGGCGAGATCGACCAGTTGAGCCCGCGCGACTTCATGGCTGGGTTTCTCGAAATCGTCCACAACATGGCGCTGGGCGAGAAACTCGCCTTGGTTAGGGTGGACGTCACCGAGCTGGCGTTTCTCAACTCCTCGGGAATCAAGGAATTTCTGAGCTGGATTTTGCGGCGCAACCGCATCCCCCCCGAGAAGAAGTACAGGATCAACTTCCTTTTCGATCCCACGGTGTCCTGGCAACCCATCACCCTGCCGCGTCTGCGCGATCTGGACCCGGAAGGCATCGTGCTGACCCCGGTCAGCCGGCCGCGCCAGATCTCCATCGAGACCGTCCGCTAGGCGAAAGACCCGGAACCGGCTACCGGCTACAACGCGTAGGCGCAGGCGGGCTTTGCCCACGGCCTGGCGGCCTGAAGCCAGAGCGCGGGAGGGTTTGGCGAGGCCGAGCGCAGCGAGGGGGAGGCAGGGTGGGTGGCAGGTGCCGAGTGCAAAGCTAACCCTTTGAGGGTTCCCATTACTACGTAATTTCAGGGCCGCGGGTCATGAGGATCTTGCCGGAGCGGACCAACTCGACCACGCCGAAGGGCCGCAGCAGGGTGACAAAGCTGTCAAGCTTCTCGCTTGCGCCCGTTACGCGCAGGATGAGCGAGCTCGCGCTGCAATCGACGACCTTGGCCTTGTAGTGCTCGGCGGTCTGCAGGATCTCCGTGCGCTCGTGCAGGCCGGCCTTGATCTTGATCAGGGCGATCTCGGTTTCCACCACGGATTGCCCGGTGTGGTCGATGGCATGGACCACGTCCACCAGCTTGGCGACCTGCATGATGATCTGCTCCAGCGTTTCCGGGTCGCCGCTGCAGGTGATGGTCATGCGCGAGAAATCCGCGTTCACGGGATCGGCGCTGACCACCAGACTCTCGATGTTGAAGCCACGGCGGGCGAAAACCAGGGCCACGCGCACGAGAACGCCGGGCTGGTTGCGCACCAGCACGGACATGGTGTGAAGGGGCAGGCCGGGCGCCGGGGTCGTTGCGGTCGTCGTTGCGAGAGAGGTCATGATCTACCTTCAGTTGGTGAGAGTTTGTGTTGGAGTGATCGCGTGGGGAGCCAGCCGGCTATGCCGGCTGCGGACCATCGCGGGAGGGTTTGGGAACCCTCCCAGGGTTCCCATCCTCATGTCGAGCCGGTGGGCTTCTCGAGCATGGCCCGGGGCGGTTCGATGATGATGTCGCTCAAGGGAGCGCCGGCGGGAATCATGGGGAACACGTTGTCCTCCTTGACCACCTCGGCGTCGATCACGCAGGGGCCGTCGTTGTAGTCCATCGCCGCTTGCAGCACGCGATCGACGTCGGCGGCGCGGCGCAGGTGGAACCCCGGGATGCCGTAGGCCTCGGCCAGCTTGACGAAATCGGGGTTGCCCTCGAGATCCGTGCCCGAGAGCCGGTTGTCGTAGAACAGCTCCTGCCACTGGCGGACCATGCCGAGGAAGTGGTTGTTGATGACCAGCACCTTGACCGCCAGCTTGTTGACCGCGGCGGTCGCCAGCTCGGACAGCGTCATCTGGAAGCCACCGTCACCGACCACGGCCCACACCGGCTTGTCCGGGCAGCCCAGCTTGGCGCCGATCGCGGCCGGAAACCCGAAGCCCATGGTGCCGGCGCCGCCCGACGACAGCCAGTGGTGGGTCTTGGTCGTCAGCAGGAACTGCGCGGCCCACATCTGGTGCTGGCCTACGTCGGTGACGATGATGGCATCGCGCCCGCCCAGCTTGTCCAGGCGGTCGAGAATGTGCTGCGGCCGCAGGCCGCCCTTCTTGGGGTAGTGCAGGGGGAATTGCTCGCGCCAGGCGCGAACCTGGCCGAGCCAGGCCGCCGTGTCGCACGGGCCGACGAGGGGCAGGAGATCCTCGATCACCAGGCGCGCGTCGCCAGCCAGGCAGACGTCGGGCTTGAGCACCTTGCCGAACTCGGCCACGTCGATGTCGACGTGGATCTTGACCGCGTCCTTGCAGAAGACCGAGAGCTTGCCGGTGATGCGATCGTCCCAGCGCGAGCCGATGGACATGATGAGGTCGCAGGCGTCGACGGCCTTGTTGGCGTAGGCCGTGCCGTGCATGCCAAGCATGCCAAGGTGAAGCTCGTGATCCTCGGGCACGGCGCCCTTGCCGAGCAGTGTGTTGACCATGGGCGCGCCCAGCTTCTCGGCGAATTCCTGGATGGCCTTGCCCGCGTTGGACAGCACGGCGCCGTGGCCGACGAGCAAGATGGGACGCTGGGACTTGGCCAGGAAGGCCGCCGTCTGCTTGAGCGCGTCGGGATCGGCGTGGTCGGGCACATGGTAGCCGGGCAGCTCGACCCGGTCGACGAAGGGGGCGGGGCAGGGCGAGGTCAGCACGTCCTTGGGCAAGTCGATGAGCACGGGGCCTGGCCGCCCGGTGGCGGCGATGTAGAACGCTTCCTTGAGAATACGTGGAATGTCATTGACCTCTTTGACCAGGAAGCTGTGCTTGACGACCGCGTAGGTGATGCCGGTAACGTCGGCTTCCTGGAAGCCGTCCTTGCCGAGCATGGGCCGGATGACCTGGCCGCACAGGACGATGAGCGGCACCGAGTCGGAAAGGGCGGTGAGCAGACCGGTCACGGTGTTGGTGGCGCCCGGACCCGAGGTCACCACCACCACGCCGGGCCTGCCGGTGGCGCGGGCGTAGCCGTCGGCCATGTGCGTGGCGCCCTGCTCGTGGCGGGTGAGGATGAGCTTGATCTTCGATTCGTAGAGGGCGTCGAAGAGGGGGATGGCCGCGCCGCCGGGCAGCCCGAACACGACTTCGACCCCTTCTCGCTCCAGGCACTGCACGACTTTTTCACCACCGCTGGGGATCTTCCGGGCCGGCGGGGCGGGTGGAAGAGACGCCTTGGCATCAAGATGCGATTCCTTGCGAGAACTTGCATTCTTCTTCATTGTGTTCGTCGCCATCTTCTAGTTTTCCTCATCAAATCGACATCAACTATGGAAGTCATCTCTCCAAGTTGATGACTTTTCAACGAAGTTAATACCATGGCGCGAGACATATTGCACGAACATAGAGAAACAGCATCGACAACGCGATGTGTTCTCGACCGAAAGGAGGACGCAGAGGGGGAAGAGGTCACAGAGGGTTGGAAAAGGGGGCGGGGAAAAGAGGCGGTGGGGCCGCCTCCAACCGCTTCTCAGTGCCCTCCGGCCGTCTCTGCGCCCTCCTCGCGCCGCTGCTATTCCACCGTCACACTCTTAGCGAGGTTGCGCGGCTGGTCCACGTCGGTGCCGCGCGCCACGGCCATGCTGTAGGCCAGGAGTTGCAGCGGCAGCACAGTGAGCAGCGGTTGCAGGAGCGCCGGCGCGTCCTCGACCCAGAGCACGTCTTGGCAGAGCGCCCGGATGGTTTCGTCGCCCCGGGTGGCGACCGCGATGACGTGCCCCTCTCTCGCGCGCACCTCGGCGAGATTCGACATCACCTTGTCGTAGGCCTTGCCCTGGGGCGCGATGATCACCACGGGCAGCCCGTCGTCGATGAGGGCGATGGGGCCGTGTTTCATCTCGCCCGCGGCGTAGCCCTCTGCGTGGATGTAGGAAATCTCTTTCAGCTTGAGCGCGCCTTCGAGGGCGATGGGGTAGTTGGTGCCGCGGCCGAGGAAGAGAAAATCGCGCGCGTGCATGTACTTGCGCGCGAGCTCGCGCAGGTTGCCCGAGGCGCGTAGGGTCTCGCTCATCTTGTGCGGCATCTGCACGAGCTCCCCGATGAGCGCGCCCGCGGCCTGGTCGGCAAGCGCGCCGTTCCGCCGGCCGAGGTGAATGGCGAGCAAGGTTAGGGCGGCGAGTTGGGCGGTGAAACACTTGGTCGAGGCCACGCCGATTTCGGGGCCGGCGTGCGTGTAAAGCACGTGCCGGCAGGCGCGGGGGATGGCGGAGTCCACCACGTTGCAGATGGCCAGGGTGCGGGCCCCGCGGGAAGTCGCCTCCTTGACTGCGGACAGGGTATCGAGGGTCTCGCCGCTCTGGGAAATGGCGACGATGAGATCTTTTGCCCCGACCACGGGCTCGCGGTAGCGGAACTCGCTCGCCAGATCCACCTCGCAGGGCACGCGGGCCAGGTTCTCGACCAGGAATTTGCCGACCAGACCCGCGTGGTACGAGGTTCCGCAGGCCAGGATGACCACGCGGCTCGGTATTTCGCCCAGTGATTGGTCGTCGAGGCACACATCGCTGGTGTCGAGCAGAAGGCGGCTGCGCAGGGTATCGCTCACCGCTTGCGGCTGCTCGTGGATCTCCTTGAGCATGAAGTGCGGGTAGCCGGCCTTCTCGGCCTGCCCCGCCGTCCAGGTGATGGTTCGGGCCGGTCGCACACGCACGTTACCGTCGACGTCGGTGAACTGCGCCGAGTTTCGCCCCAGCGCGACCACGTCGCCATCCTCGAGGAAGATCATCTCGCGCGTGTATTCGAGGATGGCCGGCGCATCGGAGGCCAGGAAGCGCTCGCCATCGCCCAGTCCCACGACCAGCGGCGAGGAGTTCTTGGCCGCGACAATTTCATCGGGGTGGCGGTCGGAGATTACCGCAATGGCGAATGCGCCCTCGACCTGCTTGAGCGCCTGGCGAACCGCGTCCGCCAGGCTCTTGGCCCCGGCGGCCACGGCCTCGTCGATGAGGTGGGCGATGACCTCGGTGTCGGTCTGCGAGGAGAAGACGCGGCCCGTGGCTCTCAGGCGCTCGCGCAGGACCGCGTGATTCTCGACGATCCCGTTATGCACGACGCACACCGAGCCGGCCCTGTGCGGATGCGCGTTCTCGTCCGAGGGCCGCCCGTGTGTGGCCCAGCGGGTGTGCCCGATGCCCACGCTGCCGGCCGGCGGAGTCTCGGCCACGAGCTTCTCGAGCGCCGCCAGCTTGCCCTGGCAGCGCAGCACCTGGGTCTTGGTTCCGGAGATCACCGCGAGGCCCGCCGAATCGTACCCGCGATATTCGAGCCGGCGCAGGCCGCTCATGAGCACCGGGGTCGCGTCGCGCGAGCCCGCGTAGCCGACGATTCCGCACATGGAATATAGGTCTACTCGCCGCTGTCCGGCGCGGCAAGGCTCTTCTCGGCCACCGCGCAGGCGAGATCGAGCGCGGCCAGGAAGCCCTGGTGGCGGGCCCGCCCGGTCCCCGCGATGTCGTAGGCCGTGCCGTGATCGGGCGAGGTGCGGACGAAAGGTAGGCCGAGGGTCAGGCTGACGGCTTCCTCGAAGGCGAGGAACTTGATGGGGATCTGGCCCTGGTCGTGGTACAGCGCCACCACGGCGTCGTAGTCGCCGAGCAGCACCTGCCGGAAGATGGTGTCGGGTTCGTGCGGGCCGCTCACGCGCGCGGCGAGGCCCGACGTGGAGAGCAAGCGCTGGGCGAGGTTGACCGCGGGCAGCACCAGGTGAGCCTCCTCGTCGCCCAACCGCCCCCCTTCGCCCGCGAGGGGGTTGAGGCCAGCCACCGCGACGCGGGGCAGACGGATGCCGAAGTAGATCGACAGCGCCTTGGCCGTGAGCACCGTGGTCTGGGCGATGTTGGCGACGGTAAGCAGGGACGGCACCTGGCGAAAGGGGACCCGCGCCGTGACCAGGGTGACGCGCAGTCCCCCGCCAATCTGCATGGTGGCGCATTCCTTGGCGCCGACCCGGTTCGACAGGTACTCCATGTGGCTGGCGAAAGGCCGGCCCGCGCGCGCCGCCCAGTCCCGCGAGATCGGTGCCGTGACCAGCGCGCTGACCTTGCCACCGACCACGGCGTCGGCGGCCGCGGCCAGGTAGTCGAGCTGCGCGCTGCCGGTGATCTCGCTGGGTTCGCCGGGCTGTGCCTCGTCCTCGCCGAGCTGGGTGACGGGAACCACAGTCACGCGCTTGGGCAGGATGAGCCCGATGCGCGCCGCGGCCCGGGACAGCACGCCCTCGTCACCGAACACGGTCACGTCGAGCGTGGGACGGGCGGCCAGCGCACGTACGATGACCTCCGGTCCAATGCCCGCTGGACACCCCATCGAAACCCCGATACGCGGCGAAATCATTGTTCCTTAGCATCATACACCGAGGCGCCAAGCCGGCCCCAGGGTTTGCGTCCCACCCCGCATTTGCCGAATGGGCAAGCGGAGCACGAATACGGCACCCGCGCAAGTCTGATTCGGGCCGATCACAGAATCGGCGCCTTCCCCTTGGCAGCCCCAGTTTCCCGGTGCAATACTCGATTAAGGTATGGACGACTTCCACTGCTCCTTCTGCCAGAAACGCCGGCGCGAGGTGCGGAAACTCATCTCGGGGCCGCGGGTGTTCATCTGCGACGAGTGCGTCGCCCTGTGCAACGATATCATCGCCAAGGAAGAGGCGGCTGAGCGGCCACGCTATCCCCGTCCGCGGGAGATCTACGACGAAATCGACAAGTACGTGATCGGGCAGGACCGGGCGAAGAAGGCCCTGTCGGTGGCGGTCTACAACCACTACAAGCGCATCGGCCAGCGCGGCAAGGCGGCCGACGTCGAGATCCAGAAGGGCAACATCCTGCTCATCGGCCCCACCGGCTGTGGCAAGACCCTGCTCGTGCAGACGCTGGCGCGCAAGCTCGACGTGCCCTTCGCCATGGCCGACGCCACCACGCTGACCGAGGCCGGCTACGTCGGAGAGGACGTGGATAGCGTTATCAAGTCGCTCTACCGCAACGCCGGCAACGATCCCGAGAAAGCCTCGCGTGGCATCGTGTGTATCGACGAAATCGACAAGATCTCGCGCAAGGGCGGCGGCCCCTCGGTGACCCGCGACGTGTCGGGCGAGGGCGTGCAGCAGGCCCTGCTCAAGATCCTCGAGGGCAAGCACGCCACCATAACGCCCGACGGAGCGCGCAACCGCCCGCAGCAAGAGCTGATCCAGGTCGACACCACCAACATTCTCTTCGTGTGTACGGGCGCGTTCAACGGGCTCGAAGAGATCGTCCGCCGCCGCATCGGCAAGAGCGGGCTCGGCTTCGGCGCCGCCATCACCAAGGGCGACGAGTCCAAGAACGAGCTGCGCGCCCTGGCTCGCACCGAGGACCTCATCAAGTTCGGCATGATCCCGGAATTCATGGGCCGCCTGCCCATCATCGTCGGCGCCGACGAGCTGGCTGTCGACGATCTGGCGGAGATTCTGTGGAAGCCGAAGAACGCGCTGTCCAAGCAGTACGAGCGGTTGCTCGAAATGGAGGGCGTCAAGCTGCGTTTCACCGAGGACGCGCTGCGCAGCGTGGCAGAGGAGGCAGCCCGCCGTAAGTCCGGCGCGCGCGGCCTGCGCGCCATCCTGGAAGAGGTCATGCTCGACGTGATGTACGAAATCCCCTCGCTTACCGGAGTCACCGAATGCGTCGTTACGCGCGACGTGGTCGTGTCGCGTGGGCGCCCGCAGCTCATCAAGGAGAAGAAGGCGTCGTAGACGCCGGCATCCTTCGCTGTCGACGAGGTTTCCCGCTAAACTCGCCGGACTTCCTGCCGAAGTTCCCTTATAGGCTCACTTTTCGCGAGGACATCATGCTGAGCAATTCCGAGAAAGAAGAACTCCGAGCTGTACTCGAAACCGCCAAACGGCGCCTAGCGAAAGTCGGACAGAGCGCGCTCAACTACTCGATGAATCACGAGCGCAACATCGGGCGCGATTCCATCGACGAATCGATGGAGGAGGAGCTGTTCTCGACCGAGATGCGCCTGCACGATCGCGAAAAGTACCTCATCGGCAAGATCGACAAGCAACTGGTGCGGCTGCGGGACGACGTCATCGACGTGTGCGAGGGGTGCGGCGAGAAGATCGCCTTCAAGCGCCTGCTGGCCCGGCCGGTGACTACCCTTTGCATCGACTGCAAGGAGCAGGGCGAACGGGAGGAGGCCGCCGTCGAGCAGCCGGGCCAGGGCGCCACCGCCGACGGAGGCGGGCTTGGCGACGCGGGCGCGGTTGACGAATAGACGGCCGGCCTGGAAACCTGTTTTGTCGCGTGGGGAGCCTACGCTTCGCTGGCTTCGCCGGCGCAGCGTAGCGCACCATCGCGGGAAGGCATGGCGAGGCCGCGCGCAGCGCGGGGGCGGCAGGGTGGGTGGCAGGTGCCGAGTGCAGAGCTAACCCTTTGAGGGTTCCCATCTCGGAAGATGTCTCTTTGCCGCGTCTGGTATAGTATCCGCTCCACCCAGACGGGCGGCCCTTGCGATGCCTGACAGCCGTTATCGAATCACGGACAAAATAGCATCCGGCGGAATGGCCGAGGTCTTCAAGGGCGTCGCGGAGTCCTTGCAGGGCTTCCGCAAGACCGTCGCCATCAAGCGCATCCTGCCCGCGCT
>JADGRD010000482.1 GCA_017881285.1 Pseudomonadota bacterium
CGCCGTGGATCGGTGGGGTTGGGAGACGCCGACCGTCGTTGCATCGGGAGGTGCAGTGCAATCTACAACCTGCGGCCGGTGCTTCGTTTCTCTTTGCAATGCCAAGGCGGCGGTCGCGCCCATATCCTTCGCTTCGCCGTCGCTCGGCGGCTGGCACACGCCATGCTGTATCGAGGGGCGACACCATGAAAGATCTGATCTTCATTCTCATCACCGTTGGCTTTTTCGCCGGCGCCTGGCTCTACGCCCGGTCGTGCGAAAAGCTCTAGGGGGATCGCCATGAGTCTCGACTATGTGCTTGGAGGCCTGTTGGCCGCCGCCTTGGCGGTGTATCTGGTCTACGCCCTCCTCAAACCGGAACGCTTCTAGGGGGAGTCATGACTGCAAGCGGTTGGTTCCAGATCCTCTTCTTCTTGGTGGTGATCCTAGCCATCACCAAGCCGCTCGGCCTCTATCTCTATCGGGTCTTCGAGGGCGACAACCAGCCCTTGCGGCGCACCCTCGGTGTCCTGGAGCGGCTCACCCTGCGGCTGACCGGTCTACGGAAGCCGGCGGCGCAGGATTGGAAGCAGTACACGGCGTCGCTGATTCTCTTCAGCGTCCTGGGACTTCTGGTCACCTATGCCATCCAGCGTTTGCAACACGTGTTGCCATTCAATCCTGAGAAGCTCGGCCCGCCGTCGCAACACCTGGCTTTCAACACCGCCGTCAGCTTCACCACCAACACGAACTGGCAGTCGTATTCAGGTGAAACGACGATGAGCTACTTCACCCAGATGGCGGGGCTGGCCTGGCACAACTTCACCTCCGCCGCCGCCGGGCTGGGCGTGGCGCTGGCTTTGGCGCGCGGCCTGACGCGCAAGCCTGACGAGAAAGACAGCAAGGGGTTGGGGAACTTCTGGGTCGACGTGATTCGCTCGATCGTTTACGTGCTGCTTCCCATCAGCGTGATCTTCACGTTGTTGTTGGTGTCGCAAGGCGTGGTGCAGAACTTGGCTCCTTACCTGCACATAAACACCCTGGAAGGCGCGGCCCAGGTCATTCCGCTCGGACCCGTCGCCTCGCAGGAGGCGATCAAGGAACTGGGCACCAACGGCGGAGGCTTCTTCAATGCCAACAGCGCCCATCCGTTCGAGAACCCGACGCCCTTCACGAACTTCATCGAGATGCTGCTCATCCTGTGCATCCCTGCCGCGTTGACCTACACCTTCGGTCGCATGGCCGGAAACCAGAAGCAAGGCTGGGCCATCCTGGCGGCCATGAGCTTCTTGCTGGTCGCCGGAATCACCACCGCCTATGCGTCGGAATCTCGTCCGAGTGCCGCAATGTCCGCACTTTCCCTCGACCACGGACACGGCAACATGGAAGGTAAGGAGACGCGTTTCGGTGTCGCGAATTCTGCCCTTTTCGCCACGGTCACGACGGGCACGTCGTGCGGAGCCGTCAATTCCATGCACGACAGCTTCAATCCGCTGGGTGGCATGATCCCGCTCGTCAACATCGAGCTCGGTGAGGTGGTCTTTGGTGGTGTGGGCGCTGGTCTCTTCGGCATTCTCATGTTCGTGCTGATGTCGGTGTTCATCGCGGGTCTCATGGTTGGGCGTACGCCCGAGTACCTGGGCAAGAAGATCGAAGGCAAAGAGATAAAGCTGGCGATGCTGTACATCCTTATCTTTCCGCTGATTATTTTGGGTTTTTCCGCGTGGTCCTCGGTCGCCGGCTATGGCACCTCGTCGCTGAACAACGCAGGGCCGCATGGGCTCTCCGAAATCCTCTACGCCTATTCCAGCGGCGCCGGCAACAACGGCTCCGCCTTCGCCGGGCTCAACGCGAACACGCCGTGGTGGAACACCACGCTCGGCATCACCATGCTGTTCGGCCGCTTCTTCATGATGATTCCGGTCATGGCCGTTGCCGGCTCCATGCGCGGCAAGCGAACCGTGCCGGCCGGGCCGGGAACCTTCCCCACCCATGGCCTTCTGTTCTCGGGCCTCTTGGTGTCGGTCATCCTCATCGTCGGCGCCTTGACCTTCTTCCCCGCCCTGTCGCTTGGCCCGATTGCCGAGCACTTCGTCGCCGCCGCCGGAAAGGTGTTCTAATGCGTTCGCAAACTCAAGCCATCTCTCTCTTCGACCGGGCAATCCTCAAAGACGCGGTCTGGGAAAGCCTGCGCAAGCTTTCGCCCGCCAAGGTCATCCGGAATCCGGTGATGTTCGTGGTCGAGATCGGCAGCGTCTTGACGACGCTGGTGGCCCTGCGTGATGCGGTCGCGCCCACCGCCAACTCGGCGCCCCTGTGGTTCACCATCAGCATTTCTCTCTGGCTGTGGTTCACCGTGGTGTTCGCCAACTTGGCCGAGGCTGTCGCCGAAGGGCGCGGCAAGGCCCAGGCCGCGAGCTTGCGCAAGATGCGCACGCAAACCACGGCCCGCCGCCTGAAGACGCGTAATGGCCCCGAGGAAGCCGTCGCGGCGGATAGCCTACGCACGGGCGACTTCGTGGTCGTCGACGCCGGAGAGCTGATCCCGGGCGATGGCGAAGTCGTCGAAGGCGTGGCCTCGGTGGACGAATCGGCCATCACGGGCGAATCGGCTCCGGTCATTCGCGAAAGCGGTGGCGACCGCTCGGCGGTCACGGGCGGAACGCGCGTGCTTTCCGACCGCATCGTCATCAAGATCACCTCGGATCCCGGGCACACCTTCCTCGACCGGATGATCGCGCTGGTCGAGGGTGCCAGCCGCCAGAAGACGCCCAACGAGATCGCGCTCCACATCCTGCTGGTCGGCATGACCATCGTCTTCCTGTTCGCCTGCGTGACCCTGGTGCCCCTCGCGGCCTACTCGACGATTCGCCTCTCGGCGACCGTGATCGTCGCGCTGCTCGTCTGCCTGATTCCCACGACCATCGGCGGGTTGCTTTCCGCCATCGGCATCGCCGGGATGGATCGCCTGATCCGCAAGAACGTCATCGCCATGAGTGGTCGTGCCATCGAGGCCGCTGGCGATGTCGATACCCTGCTGCTCGACAAGACCGGCACCATCACTCTCGGCAACCGGATGGCCACCGAGCTCATCCCGGTGGGCGGTATCTCGGTCGACGCCCTGGCCGATGCCGCCCAGCTCGCCAGCCTCGCCGACGAAACCCCGGAAGGCCGGTCCATCGTGGTGCTGGCCAAGGAGAAATTCAACCTGCGCGGTCGCAACGTCGAACAGTTGGGCGCCAAATTCGTGAAATTCTCCGCGCTGACCCGTATGAGCGGTTGCGACTTCGACGGCCGCAAGATCCGCAAGGGTGCCGTCGATGCCATCAAGTCGTGGGTGGAATCCATGGGCGGCGAGGTGCCGGCCGCCCTCACCGAGAAGGCGCAGCAGATCGCCGATCAAGGTGCCACCCCGCTCGCCGTGGCCGATGGCAAGCAGGTGCTCGGGATCGTGCGTCTGAACGACGTGGTCAAGGGCGGCATCCGGGAGCGCTTCGATCGCTTCCGCGCCATGGGCATTCGCACGGTCATGATCACGGGCGACAATCCGCGCACGGCAGCCGCCATCGCCCGCGAAGCGGGTGTCGACGATTTCCTCGCCGAGGCCACCCCCGAGGCCAAAATGCGCCTCATCAAGGCTGAGCAAGCCAAGGGCAAGCTGGTGGCCATGACCGGCGATGGCACCAACGACGCGCCAGCCCTGGCCCAGGCCGATGTCGGCGTGGCCATGAATACCGGCACGCAGGCGGCGAAGGAAGCCGGCAACATGATCGACCTCGAATCGAATCCGACCAAGCTGCTCGAGGTCGTCGAGGTGGGCAAGCAACTGCTCATGACCCGCGGCGCGCTGACCACCTTTTCCATCGCCAACGACGTGGCCAAATACTTCGCCATCCTGCCCGCCATGTTCATGGCCACCTACCCGGAGATGGCGCCGCTCAACGTGATGGGGTTGACTTCTCCGTCAAGTGCCATCCTGTCCGCGGTCATCTTCAACGCCATCATCATCGTGCTGCTCATCCCGCTCGCGCTCCGTGGGGTCAAGTACCGACCCCTGGGCGCCGCGGCACTTTTCCGGCGCTCCATGCTCATCTACGGCTTCGGTGGCATCGTGGCCCCCTTCGTCGGTATCAAGATCATCGACTTGGC
>JADGRD010000483.1 GCA_017881285.1 Pseudomonadota bacterium
TCCGCCGCAGGCACGGGCGGCTTGGCCGCGGGCAGGAGGATGGTGAACCGGGTGCCGCCGCCCGGCGGGCAATCGACCTCGATGCGCCCGCCATGTTCGCTGACGATCTGCTGGACCAGGGCCAGCCCCAGACCGGTGCCCTTGGCCTTGGTGGAAAAGAATGGCTCGAAAATGTTCGCGAGATTCTCGGGCGCGATGCCGGGCCCGCTGTCGACGAGCGCCAGGCACACCTGGCCATCGCCAGGCCGGCTCACCTCGATGCGCAGGTGGCCGCCGTCCGCCATCGCTTCCTTGGCGTTTCGCACGAGGTTGAGCAGCGCCTGGCGGAGCTGGCTGTCGTCGGCCACCACCTCGGCCATTCCCGGCGGAAGCCTGATGTCCCAAGCGATCTTGGCCTGGGCCAATTCGCCGCCCGCGAACTCGAGCACCGAGGTCGCGACCGCGCCGAGGTCCAGGCGTTCCAGCTTGGGCTTGGGCAGGCGCACGAAGCGCAGGTAGGTCTCGGTGATCTCGCTCAGCCGGTCGACCTCCTTGCCGATGGAGGTGACCAGCTTGCGCGCCTCCTGATTGTCGGGGCCGACCTCGTCGCCGAGCAACTCGACATTGAGCCCGAGCGAGGCCAGCGGGTTGCGGATCTCGTGGGTGATGTGCGCGGCCATGCGCCCCACCGTGGCCAGCCGCTCGGAGCGAATCAGGCGGTGCTCGCGCTCCTCGATAGCCGCGGCCATAGCATCGAACTCGCGGGCCAGGTCGCCAATCTCGTCGCGCGAGACGATGTTGGTCCGCCGAGCATAGTCGCCGCCCGCGATCTGCCGGGAATGCTCGCGCAGCACGCGTAGCGGACGTAGCGTGCGCACCATGACCAGGGCCGCGCCGACCGCCAAGAGCAAGCCGAGCCCGCTCAGGGCGAAGGCGATCTCGACCGCGCGGCGCTCGTTGTCGGAGAGCTGCTCGGCGACCTGCTTGCCCTGCCCGCGCAGATTGTTCTTCAGCCCATGGAAGCGGGAAAGCAGGTTGGCCAGGCTGCGATCGGCCTCGGTGCTATCACCCGCGGCCAGCTCGCTGCTCCCCAGTGCCGCCGCCGCTCCCACCACGCGGGCATCGAGGTCGGTGATGTCGCGCCGGTAGCCGCTGAACTCATCTCGCCGCGTAAGTGTGGCCTCCTCCTTGAAGTAGCGATCGATGGCATCCAGCGCGTCACGCAGATCCTGCCGCGCGGACGCGATACCGTTCTGCGCGGCCACGCGGCTGGTCAAGCCGAGCGTCGAGCCCGTGCCCTCCGCCGCGCGCATCTTGGCGAAATCCTCCAGGGACCGTAGCGAAGCGTCGACCGCGACCTGAACCTCGAGGCGGCGCTGGTTCGCGGCCAGCTCCTGGCGACCCCGCCGGAGATAGAACAGGGTGAAAAGGCTGCTCGCGGCGAGCATCCCAAGCAGGACGGCATACGCGATGAGAATCTTTGCCGATACGCCGAGCCGCATGACCGGCCTACGCTAACACAGGCACGATGCGGCAGGCGGGCGGGTTTCGCGCGTCGTTGAACCCGCCGAACGACGAACTTCGCGTCCGCATTGACTTTGGGGAAGGGCTGGGAAAACATCCTGCAAGCCATGAGAAACACCGCGCTCCCGGGGTCTTTGGTTTTTGTGCTCGTTCTTTTCGCCAACCTGCTGGGCGCGGCCCAGCCGGCGCGGGCCAGTGAGGTGACCATTTCGGTCCTCGGCCTGGAGCCAGCGGCGGGCGCCCCCGAGGCGGTGGCGACCTCCATCACCGAGGCGATTCGGCAGCGCGTAACCTCGACCTCGGGCTACCGGCTCGTGCCGGGCCGGGATCTGGTCGAGGTGAAGCTGGTCTTCAGCTGTCCCGACGAGGCTCCCCCTTGCATGACCCAGGCAGCGCAGAGCATCGGCGCGACCAAGGTCATCTTCGGAAACCTGCAGCCCGTGGGCACCGACGCCTATCTGGTGACGCTCAAGCTCCTCGACGCCGATAAGGGGGTGGTCGAGGGCTGGATCTCCGAGCAGATCACCAAGGCGCAAACCGCGCCCTTGGCTGTGCGCGGTCCGGCGCAGAAGTGGTTCGCCGCGCTGACCGGCCAGACCGCGCCCGGAAACCTCAAGCTCACGGGCGGCGTGGTCGGGGCGAACGTGTGGCTCGATGGAGCCCAAGCGGGCATTCTCGGAGCCGACGGCCTCACGCTCGCGGGCGTCGCGGGCGGCAGCCATGATGTCACGGTCAGCAAGACCGGCTACGCGAAGTTCGAGCGCAAGGTCACGGTGGCTTCGGGCGCGACGGAGAAACTCGTGGTCGAGTTGAAGGCTGCCGAGCGGCCGGGCGAGGGCGAGCAAGCGGCGGCCCCCGCCGACGAGACCGCGGGGCGCGTCAGCACGCCCGAAGTCCCAGAGCCGGCCGAAACCCCTGGTCAGGGAGCACGAGTCGCGGCCTGGGCGCTCTTGGGCTTGGGGTTGGTGGGCATCGGAGTGGGCGGCTATTCGAGTTACGAGGTCGGCGTGGTCAACAGCAACCTCGACCCCTATCGCCGCTACAATTGCGCCGGGGGGGGAGCCCCGACGTGCAGCCCCGATGGCAAGATCGACCTCCATCCTCTGGACGCCGCCTCGCAAAAATATGTCAATGACCAGCAGAAGACTGGCGACGGCTACACGACACTGCAGTGGGTGGGCTATGGCCTGGGCGGCGCCTTGGTCGCCACCTCGGCGGTCTTTTTCTACCGCGGCTATTTCGCCCACCCGTCGGCCTCGGGCTCGAACGACCACCGCGGCAACCTTGTCGTCATGCCCAGTTTCAGCCCGAACAGCGCGGGCGCCTTGGCCTATATGGCATTCTGAGCAAGCGAGCGCGGCTGCTTCATCTTGACATGAGCATGCGAACGAGCGCAGTCGCCAGCACGCCCCACAGCGCGGTGGCGATGGGCCAGTAACGCGCGGCCCGCCTGCGTACCCGCGAGAAGGTGTGCAGCCCAAGCCCCACGTTCAGGGTCGAGAGCACGAGCAGGAACGCCATCCAGAGGTGGCTGAATTCGCTATGTCGCTGCGGTGCCAGGGCGTACGCCAAGGCGCCGATCAGAAAGATCGACCCGAGCGCGGACTTGCCGATGGCCCACTTGAGCGCCCGCGCACGGAGTTGGGCAGCACGCACTTGGCGCAACGCTCGAAACCTGGACATGTCGGAGGGAGGCGGAGCCCCGTCGAAACGATCCGTGCTCATCTGCCCGCCAAACACTAGCCCCTGTTCGCGTCGCGTGCACGGAGATCGCGGATTTGGCTGCTAGAATGGCCCCCCCATGGCCGCCACGACATTTCTAGTGCTGGACATCGAGACCATTCCCGACGCCGACCTATACACGCCGGCCCAACCCAGTCCAGGCACCGAGCGCACCTTCCCGCCCATCTTCGCGTGTAAGCCGGTGGTCATCGGCGTCATGTGGCTCGACGAGAACCTGGTGTGCAAGAAGGCGGGCACCATCGGCGAAGGCAAGGACGAGGGCGGCATGCTGGCCGACTTCACGGAATTCATGGCCAAGTGGGAGCCGACCGTCGTGACCTGGAACGGCCGCGGCTTCGATCTGCCCGTGCTCATGCTGCGCAGCCTGCGCTATGGCGTGTCGGCGCCCTGGTACTACCGCAAGTCGGGCTATCGCTACCGCTACAGCACGGATCGGCACGTCGATCTGTGCGACGTGTTCGCCGACCATGGGGCTACGCGCATGACCTCCCTGCACGGCGCCGCGCGCCTGGTCGGTTTGCCGGGCAAGGAGGGCGTCGACGGCAGTCAGGTCGAGGCCCTGTACCGTACCGGCCAGATCGAGGCCCTGCGCGGCTACTGCCTGTCGGATGTCGCGCAGACGGCATTCCTCTTCCTGCGCTACCGACTGCTCGCCGGCCTGCTCGACCGGGCCGCGTACACGCAGGCCGCGACGGGCCTGCTCGAAACCATCACGGCCGACGCACGCCTTGCGCCGCTGGCCGCCCACATCGATCGGGCGCGGCTGTTGCTCGAGTAGCACCCGTGCTGGCCGGTTACGATTCGTCGGTGACCGACGGGCGATGGCAGGATTTCCGGCTGACGGCGGCCAGCGCCTTGGCCATCGACAAGGGCGTG
>JADGRD010000484.1 GCA_017881285.1 Pseudomonadota bacterium
GAAATCTTTGGGAGAGGCTCGCTGATGAGCGCGTACGTGCTCTTCAAGGTTCCCGCCCCGGCGTTCAAGAGGGCTTCCGACTCGAACCCCGCCGCAATCACGGCCCGGCGAGCGGTGATCCGGCAACCATTGTGCGTGGTGATGCGAACTCCCCGGGGGGTTTCCTCCAAACGCGTCATCTTCGTGCGGTCGTAGACTTCAAGACCGGCGCGCTTCCCCGCGGCCAGGAGGCCGTGGGTCAGGCGGTGCGGATCCACCTGGCCACCGACTTTGGAAAAGAGCGCGGCGGGGCGTGAGAATGGAAAGCGTGCCCGAACCGCCGTCGCGTCGTAGAACTCCAACTCGATGCCCATCTTCCGTCGCAGTTGGAATTCCTCTCGAAATTCGGGTATTTCCCGCTGATGACGAGCCAGAAACAAGCTGGGCTTCCGCTCGAAGCCGCACTCTATCTTTAAGTGCGCGGCAAGTTGCTCCAATTTGCTGACTGCGGCGCGACACAACCGGTAGCTCCGGGTCGCATCGTCCGGGCCGACTTTTTTAATCAACTCGCGCAGGGGAACATCGATTTCGTATTGGAGCAGAGCGGTGCTCGCGCTGGTGCTTCCCGTTCCGATGTCCCGCTTATCAAGGACCAGAGTCTTCACGCCGGCGTCCGCCAGATGAACCGCCACCAGTGCCCCGGTGATCCCGCCGCCGATGACGACTGCGTCACAAGAAACATTGCGTTGTAGGGAAGGGTAGTTCGCCGGGAGGCCATTGTTAACCGACCAAAACGGATGACTCGAAGTGAGATTCATGTCCCACTCGCCCTATTGGGCCTTCTTCTTCGTTTGGGGCTGGGCTTTGGCGACGGCCTTGCCCTTCTTGCGTTCGAGGTAGCGCTCGGCGTGCTCCTTCATGCCGGTTTCCCGGCCGTCGAGGCTGCGCCGCAACGCCTCCATCAGGTTGATCACCTTGCCGTCGTTTTTTTCCACCGGCGGCGCGGTCGTCACCTTCTGACCCTTTTTCTTGTGGGCGATCAGGTCGCGCACGGCATCTTCGTAGCGATCCTTGAAGGTCGAAGGGTCGAACTTGCCCTCATGCTGATCGATGATCTTCTCGGCGATTTCGAGCATGCGGCGGTCGGGTTTGGGCAACGGGTCGATACCTCCGGCATCGCTTGCCGGCAAGATGTCCTCGTGCGTGCGCAGCGTGGTAAGCAGGATGCGATCATCCCGAGGCTCAAGGGCGCAGATGCGCTCGCGCATGTTCAGTACCAGCTTGCCGATGCCGATCCGGTCCTTTTCGCGCATCGCCTCCAAAATCACGCTAAATGCCTCCAGGCCGGTCTTTTCGGACGGAGCGAGGTAGTACGGCTCATCCCAGTAGATGCGATCGATGGTCGCGGAGTCGACGAACCGTTCGAGCTCGAGGACATGCGTGGATTCGGTGCGCAGCGCCTTCAACTCCTCGGGATCGACGAGAACGTACTGGTCCTTGGAAACTTCGAAGCCTCGCGCCAGGGTCTTGCGGTCGAGTTCCTGGCCGGTGGTCGGATCCTTCGCCACCTGCACGATGCGGTTCTTGGTCTCGGGATTGATCAGGTGGAAGCTGACGCCGCCCTTTGGGTCCGTCGCCTTGTAGAGCGCCACCGGACAGGTCACAAGCGACAACCGCAGATGTCCGTCCCAAACGGATTTTGCCATTGGTTTTCTCCTTATTTTGTCTTGAGGAGTCGCTCGATCGCTTGGCGAAACGGCTTCGCGGACTCGGCATACTCCTTCCAGGGTCGATTCTTGCGCAGCAGCGGCGGCGCCGTGCGCACCGTGAATTTCCTTGGATCGAGTCCCGCGCGCACTTGCGGCCAGTCGACCGGCATCGATACCGGGGCGCCCTCGCTGGCACGCGGCGACAGCGGCGCGACGGCCGTCGCCATGCGGTCGTTGCGCAGATAATCCAGGAAGATGCGTCCGCCGCGGTGCTTCTTGGCCATTGTCATGATGTAGCGGTCGGGTTGATCCGCCGCGAGGCGTCGGCAGACTTCCTGGGAGAAGATTTTTGCGGCCGACCAGTCGGGACTCTTCTTGTCGAATGCCAGGGTGGTGACGACATGCAGGCCCTTGCCGCCAGTCGTCTTGCAAAAGGCGGTCAGTCCGACCTCCGCCAGATGCTTGCGCAGCTCGACGGCGGCTTCGATCACACGTCCAAACGGCACGTCGGGCGCCGGGTCGAGGTCGAACACCAACCGGCCGGGAAGGTCGGGCTCGCCAGGCTGGCAATTCCACGGATGCAGTTCGACAGCGCCGAGTTGGGCAACGGCGGCAAGCGCTTCTACCCGGTCGATCTGGAGATAGGGCTTGCGATCGCCCGGGACGGTGACGAGCTCGAACAGATTGGACGAGCCCGGCATGGCGTGGCGCTGGAAGAACTTCTCGCCCCCGATTCCGTCCGGTGTGCGCACGATGGAGCAGGGGCGTCCCTTGATATGGTCGATCATCCAGTCGCCCACCGCCTCGTAGTAGCAGGCGAGGTCGCCCTTGGTGACCGGCGGGTCCTCGTCCGGCCACAAGGGCTTGTCGGGGTTGGAAATCGACACGCCCATCACCACTTCCGCGCCTCCAGCGGCCTTGGTCGCGGGCTTGGCGACCTTCTTGGCCGCCCTGGCCGGCTTCTCCGCCTCGACCTCGTCGGCGGGCTTGTCCTCGCGCAGGCCCTTGAAGGCGGCTTGGCGCACCATGCCGGCGTCGGTCCAGCCGGCGAACTCGATCTCCGCTACCAGCTCGGGTCGCGTCCAATGCATGTTGGCTTCCTTGGGCGGACTCGCGCCGGCGGCAAAGGGGCTGGTCTTGCTCTCGGCCTCCTTGAGCAGCGGCGCCAACCGCCGCACGGTTTCCGCGGCGAAACCGGTGCCGACGCGGCCGACATAGACCAGCACCCCGCCGCGATGGACGCCGACCAGCAAGGAGCGCATCTGCCCACCCTCGCCGGTCCAGCCGCCGATCACTACCTCGTGGCCGCCGCGGCACTTGGCCTTCGTCCAGTCCATGCCGCGGCCGGATTTGTACGGCGCCTCAAGACGCTTGGAGACAATGCCCTCGAGATGCATCTTGCAGGCGGATTGCAGCACCGCATCGCCCGCCGTCTCGAAGTGCTCGACGTAGCGCAAGGTGGACGGCAGCTTCGACTTGGCCAGGAGCGACTTCAGCCTCGCCTTGCGGTCGCGCAACGGCAGCTGGCGCAAATCGTCGCCCTCGAGGAACAAAACGTCGAAGGCAAAGAAAATCAACTCGTTGGTCATGTGCTCGGATAAGGCCGCCTGAAGCGCTGCGAAGTCCGGGGCGCCCTGCTGATCCATCGCCACGATTTCGCCGTCGAGCAGGCAGTCGGGGAGCCCACTGGCGGCCTCGGCGATGCCGGCGAACTTGGCGGTCCACTCGAGGCCCTTACGCGTACGGAGCTGCGCGTGACCGTTTTCGACGCGCAACTGCATGCGATAGCCGTCGAACTTGATCTCGTGCACCCAGCCGGGTTCTGACGTGGGGCGCGGGATCAGTTTGCAGAGTTGCGGCTTGATAAAAGGCGGCATGGCCGTCTCCGCCGAGGATTTGGCAGGTTTCTTCACGCTCCTGGATCCCCGCGAGGGTTTGGCGGCCGCAGGTTTGCGCGTGATGAAGGGAGTCGGCGCCTTGCCCTTGCCGGCGGTGATCGCGTCCAGGCTGCGGCCGGAGGCGATTGATTCGGGCTCCTTCAGGAGGGCATCGCCATCGCCATCGCGGGCGTCGTCGTCGCGGTGCTTGATCAGCAGCCAGTTGGTGCGCTTGCCGCCCATGCGGTCGGTCTTCATGCGCACGAGCACCCAGCCCCCTTGCAGCCGCTTGCCTTCCAAAGAGAATTTCAGGTTGCCGCGTTTCAACCCGTCATGCGGATCCCCTTCGGCAATCCAATAGCCGCGGTCCCACAACTGCACCGTGCCGCCCCCATATTGGCCCTTGGGAATGACGCCTTCGAAATCCCCATAGTCGAGAGGATGGTCCTCGACCTCGACCGCAAGCCGCTTGTCGTGCGGGTCCATCGAGGGACCGCGCGTCACGGCCCAGGACTTGAATACGCCGTCGAGTTCGAGACGCAAGTCATAGTGCAG
>JADGRD010000040.1 GCA_017881285.1 Pseudomonadota bacterium
CGAGGAGCACGCCCAGGGAGAGGAAGAAGCCGGCGGTGACGTACCCAGCGCCGACCACGATGCCGATGGCCGAAACCGTCCAGATGGTCGCCGCGGTGGTGAGTCCCGTGATCTGGTGGCGGTCGCGCAGGATCGACCCCGCGCCCAGGAAGCCCACGCCGGTGACGATCTGGGCCGCGATGCGCGCGGGTTCGCGGCCGCCCAGGGCCGGCGACATGGACACCACGGTGAAGATGGCCGAGCCCACGCAGATCAGGATCTGCGTGCGCAGGCCGGCGGGCTCGTGCCCCTTCTCGCGCTCGAAGCCGACGATGGCACCGCACACGAACGCCATCAGGATCGAGATGGTTTCGCACCAAGGCGTCGAAACCATCAGATGCAGATCAATTAGAGATACCTTCAGGAAGTCCACCCCACCACGTTAGGTACGGCGGCCGATTCGATCAAGAAAAGTCGGAATTTCCGCCGGGTGTATACTGGCTTTGCCTGGGCCACCGACTGAACGCCGGCCGAGCGACAATGCATCGTATCTTCCTTCCAACCCTGGCTGTGGTCGTTTTCGCGCTTCCGGCCTCCTCCGCGCTGGCGGCGGATCCGGCGGGCGCCCGTGCCGACTGGAACCCATCGTTGCGCCTGGACGTTTTCGGGGGCGGACACTTCTTCGACGGAGGCACTAACCTGGGTGTGGCCTCCGCGCCCGAGGCCTCCGCCGGCGCGAAGAGCAACGCGATGGCGGGTCTGCGGGCCGCCATCGCGTTGAGTCGGTGGGCCGCGGCCGAGGTGGAGCTTCTCGGGATGATCACCCCGGATCGCACCTACCAGCGCCGGGCGGATGTTCTTGGGTATCGGCTGAACGCGGTCGCGTATCTTTCGCCCGGGAACCTTCGTCCCTTCGCGCTGGTTGGCGCTGGCGTGATCGAGGTTGCCGCGACCCACGCCGACGGGAAGGCTGGGCTGGTGCGCGACCGGGATGGTGAGTTTCACGTGGGCGCCGGTCTCGACTATCGGTTCCTCGACCACCTTTCGGTGCGCGGCGATGGCCGGGTTGTGCAGATGCCGGGCAAACGGCCGTGGTCGTTCGCCTCCGATTTCGAGGCGACGCTGGGCGTGGCCTTTGGCTTCGGCGCGGGACCACGAGCCGTGGCGTCGGCCGATCCACCGCCAGTGGCGCCGCTCCCGCCCGTCCCCGACAAGGCGAAGCCTCCAGTCGGCGTGGGGATGACTGCGCCCGTTCCGGCCGCGCCCACCCCAGCCGCACCGGTCCCGGCGACGTCGACCCCGGCGGCGTCACCGCCCGCGCCCGCGGCGAAGGCGGTCAAGGTCGAGCCACCGGTGGCCTCCGTCGTGGCACAACCGGCGCCGCCAGCTTCGCCGTCTCCGGCGTTGGCCGCTTCCGCGCCCGCCAACGTCTCGACGGTGAAGGAACTGCTCGGCCGCGCGAAGGAGCTCAAGTTCGAAGGCTCGTCGAGCAAGCTGTCGCTGGTTTCCCTGTCGCTCATCGGACAACTGGCCGAGGCGTTGGTGAAAGAGACGAACGTCCAGCTCGAAATCGTGGCGCACACGGCGGGCAGCGGCGATGCCGCCAAGGACATGGCTCTGTCCAAGCGGCGCGCCGACGCAGTCAAGAACGCCCTCGTGGACAGGGAGGTGGGCGCGGGCCGGCTTACCGCGACGGGGCGCGGGTCCGAGGATCCCCTCGCTCCCAACGTCACGCGCAGCGGCCGGAAGCTCAACGAACGGATGGAGCTGCATCTTCTGGGCGCGGACAAGCCAAGTCGCTGAAATGGGACCCCTGGAAGGGTTAGCTCTGCACTCGGCACCTGCCACCCGCCCTGCCACCCCCTCGCTGCGCTCGGCCTCGCCATGCCCTCCCGCGATGGTGCGCGCCCGGCGCAGCCGGCCGGCTCCCCACGCGACCAGGCAAGCCCCAGCCGACACGCTTCTCGGCAGATTCGTTATCTCTGTCACGGAGTATGCCGCCGGTGTTCACGCCGTCGGCGATTCAGGGTTCTCTGGGATTACCCCCGGCCAGGGTCCGGAGGGAGATTACCCTCGGTCATGATCCGGAGGAGCTGGCGTCCTCGCGGTCCGCTGCCGCAGGCATGCAAAATCCGCGTTCCGTCGCCTTCCACTTCAAGCCGGATGTGCAGCGCATCCTCTGGCAGCCATTCAGGAAAGCGTTCGGCCCACTCGATCGCCGTTGCGGCCCGATCATAGGCCTCTTCGATACCCAGCTCCGGCAATTCGGCGGGGCTGCGGATGCGGTAGAAGTCGACGTGCACGAAGTCGACGCGCCCAGGATGCTCGTTGACGAGGGCAAAGGTCGGGCTGGCCACGTGCCGCCCGGCCGGAACACCCAGCCCCTCGGCCAGTCCCTGCACGAAGGTGGTCTTGCCGGCGCCCAGCGGGCCCGACAGGGCTACGACGTCGCCGACTTGCATCACGCGTCCCAGGCGAGCCGCGAGCCCGCGGGTTTTTTCGGCGCTGTTGAGCCGAACTGCCGTCGACGTGTCTCTAACTTCCAAATTCATCTCTGGACGATGCCTTGGCGGCTCCCCCCAATGACGCGTGGCTCGACATTCCAGGGAAGGTCGGATTCCCATCTTGCTCTTGTACGTTGTTTAAAGAGTGCCGAATACTACCTGACCATGCGCCCCCGGTGGGGCACCGAGAGTAAAAAATCATGCCAGCAGTGAAGCGTCTACGAAGAACCCAAGAGGCTGTTGCCACCCGAGAGGATGCGTCGAAGAGCTCGTTCGTTCTGAGCCGAGTTCTGGACGAGGTCGCCGTGCCGCTTGACGAATCGGCGGCGCTTTGTCAGCGCCTGCTCGATGGCGCGGGCGGGAAGCTATCGCTGGAACAGCGCAAGTGGGTGGAAGGGATCTCCGAGGGAGCGGTGCGGTCGGCTCAACGTCTGCGGGACTACGTCGACATGATACGGCTCGAAGCCGGCGATCTTGCGCTGCGGTCCAAGGTGCACAGCCTCGACGAGGCCATCGATCAGGTGGTGCGCCAGCTCAAGCCCTCCGCGCGCGCCAAGGGACTGAATCTGGTGGTCGAGGCCGCGGTGCGGCCGCTGCCGCCCGTCCTGGCCGACCCCGCGCGCGTGTCGCAGGTTCTGTCGAACCTTATCGCCAACGCCATCAAGTTCACCGATCGCGGACAGGTCATCGTTTCCACCGAGCCGTACGATCGGTCGGTGGCCGTGCACATCGTCGATACCGGGGTCGGCATTCCCGCCCCGCAGCTTCCCAAGCTCTTCGAGGATTTCTTCCAGGGCGAGGGCGCGAAAGCCCGCGATCCACTGAGCTGCGGCCTCGGCATGACCTTGAGCCGCCGTCTGGTCGTTCGTCTCGGGGGTGATCTGTGGGCCAGCAGCACCGTCGGCGCCGGCTCGAAGGTCAGTTTCACCGTTCCGCGCGCTCCCGCGGCCGCGGGACCGTCCCGGTTGGCGCCGGTCTAGATGGTTCCGGGCGGGCCCAAGGGCCCGAGGCGGGGGCCAATCCGAAGGCGGCCCAGTCGCGGGGCCAAGCGCCTGCTCGTGGTGGCGGCCCTCATCGAGCGGCGCGGCGAGGTGCTGCTTTCGCAACGGCGCTCCGACCAGTCGTTTCCCCTGACCTGGGAATTCCCGGGTGGCAAGGTCGAGCCGGGTGAGACGCCCGCGGCCGCGCTGGTGCGCGAGATCCGCGAGGAGCTTGGTTGCGCGGTCAAGGTGGCGGAGGTCGTGGAGCTCGTGTTCCACGCCTACCCGGATTTCGATCTGGTGATGCCGATCTATCGCGCGACTCTCGCCGGGGGCACGCCGCAGGCGGTGACCGTGGCGGAGGTCGCCTGGGTTCCGCGCCGGCAGCTCACGGCGTTGCCCATGCCGCCGGCGGATGTTCCGTTGGCCAGGAAACTGGCTAGAGCTCGAGCCCCGCGACAAGCCCGGGGTAGAGGCGCACGGTCGTCCCCCCGCTCGTCCAAACCTGCTCGGCAAAGCTGACCCCGCGCGGCCGGCGATCGTCGTTGTCCCAAGCCGTCTGCACGTGGAGCGTGGGGCCGACGACCACGGCCAGCCGGCGTGCAACCGCGTAGCCGGCCTGCAGGCGCAGGCTGGCAAGATTGCGATGGGCCTGGCGGGCCGGGCTGAAGGTTTCGAAGTTGGTACCGGTGATGTCGATGTCGAGGAAGAAGCGCCGATCGCGCGGAATGACGTGCACGCCGAGTCCGAAGGTGCTCGCGTAGTAGCGGGGCCCATCCGCCTCGGTGTCGCGCGTGATGCCTACACTCAAGGCCGCGTACACTCGGCGCGTGCCGAGCTTGAAGCCCAAGTTGGCGGCACTGGCCGAGGTCCAGCCCAGCGTCAGGTGGTTCTCACCATCGAGCACGATCGGGAGCAGGCTGATGGACGCGCCACTGTTCTTGCGGGCGAAGCTGACCAGGCCAACCTGCGCGCCATCGATCTCGTCCGCGACGTTGATCAGGCCGACCTGCACGCCGCGCTGCTTGCGCCCGACGTTGACCAGACCGACGCTGGCCGCATCCCGCACGCCCCCGCCGGTTGCGACGTTGGCCAGGCCGATTTGCACGCCGCGGCTATCGCCGTCGGGGCGCAGGACGTTGGTCAAGCCGACCTGCACGCCGTTCATCGTTCCGCGCTCCACGTTAGCCAGGCCGACCTGCACCCCGCGCATAGGACCGTTGGCGACGTTCACCAGGCTGACCTGCGCGCCATGGACCTGGCCACTGGCCACGCTGCCAATCCAGCCCACTTGCGCGCCGTGAAGCCCGCCCATCGCAAGGTTGTAACCCGCGACCTGGGCGCCGTGGACCGGACCATAGCTCAGGGACACGGCGCCGCCCAACTGCGCGCCCACGACACCGTCCTGGGCGATGTTGCCGGCGAGCGAAAGCTGGGCACCGCGCACATGGTCCGAGTGGCCGAGCAGGCCGAGCATGAACGCGTGCTCGACCGGCTCGCCGGTGGCTCCTGACATGCGGTAACCGGGCGCCAGCACGAGGTCGAAGCCGACATGGCGGTAGTGACGGGTGGGGGCGGCCGTGGCCGCGACGGCCGGCGGGGCGAGGTCGGGCGGCGGCGCGGGTGGCTCGGGTTGGTCGCCGCGCCGGAAGCTGATGAGTGGCGCGACCGAGGCGAGGTCGGCGGCCGCGACTTCGACCCGGCCGCTTCCCGGCAGATTGACCTCGCCCTTCGAGATACTGCCGTCACGGTCGAGCACCACGTGATACCGGCCGGCTTCCAGGCCAAGCTCGACGGGGTAGGTGGGCTCCTTGCGCAGCTCCACCACCAGGCGATCGGCCTCGTCGCGCACATAGATGCGGCCGGCCAGCTCGCGGGCCAGCACCAGACGCGAGCCCGTGACGCGCAGGTCGGTCATCACCACCTCGCCGGTGCCGGCGAGCTGGATGTCGTAGGCCGGGTGCTGGGCGCCGGCGCGCGAGGTTTCCGTCCGCTGCAAGGTCTCGTTGTAGGCGAACTGGTACGCCTCGTTGAGGGTCACGCGGCGATCGTGGTTGGCATCGGCGGCGCCGCGCATGCCCGAGAGCAAGAAGTGGGTAAAGAACGCGGCACCGACCCGATCCGATTCTTGTGCGGCTTCATCGGCGGAGCTGGCGGTGAGAAAGGCATGGCCGCGAGCCTGGGTGGAGAGGTCACTCAAGAACGAGGCGCGGTGCACGCCCCCCTTCAAGCGGATGAGGGCGCCCGAGGCGCAGGAGTCGAGAATGGCGACGCGCACGTCGGCACCGACCGAGTCGATCCACTGGCGCAGCTCGCGGTAGCTCACGCGCTCTCCACCGAGCAGTAGACCTTCCTCGTCGGAGTGCCCGGAGAAGTAGACGAAGACCTCGCGGCGAACCCGCGGGCGCTGCTCGCGGCCGAGCCGGCCGCGCAGCTCGGTGAAGGCCTGCAGCAGGCTGGCGCGGGTGGTGTCGCGGAGCAGGATGAGGTCGCCCTCGCGCACGCCACCCAGGCTGGCCAGCACGCGCGCCAAGGACTCGGCGTCGGAGTTCGCGAAGCGGAGGCGGGTGCGGCTGGGGCCGCCGTCGTTCGAGGACGCGACCAGCGCGAAGCGGCGCAGAGCCGTCGCGTCGGCGGGGATCTCCGCGGCTTGGGCTCGCGCAACGGTCGCGAGCAGGATCAGGGTCAAGAGCGTGGCGAGCTTCATGGCGTTTCCTTGGTCAGGGTCAGCTCGAAAGCGGTGAGCGCGGCGGGGAGCGCGCGGTCGTTCTTCAGGCGCGATGCCACCTCCGTGGTCGCGAAGGGAGTGTCGGAAGTGACGAAGACAAACCGTTCGAACCCCGGCGAGTCATCCAATTCGAAGGCGTGGGCCAGGGTGCGCTCGCCGTTGCGATCGAGGGCGGCCGCCGGCCCCGGGTTTTCCGGAAGATGCAGCGTGACCGTGCCGCGCGCGTCGATGGACGCGATGACGCCGAAGCGTTTGCCCGCCGCCACGTAACGAATCTGCAAGGTGTCGCCCTTGCGCACCAGCGCGCCCGCGGTAAGCAGCTCGGAGCCGGCCCGGGTCTTGCGGTGCATGCGCAGCGAGGGTGACAAGCCCTTGATGCCGATGCTCTCAGGCTCGACCTCGTGCGGGGGTGGTTGCACGCTGCCCTGGTGGTCGTGGACGACCAGAATCATCACCAGCCCGGCAGCGCAGGTGGCGGCGATGGACAGGGCAAGGAGTGGCCGGACCTGGCGAGCCTCCGTCGGGCGCCTGGCCGCGGCCATCCTGCGTTCGAGCTCCGGCATGACCCGCTCCACCGGGAGCGCCGCGAGAATCTCCGCGTTCGAGGTCGCCAGCGCCGTGAGCCGTTCGTCCTCGCTTTGCGCATACAGGCGGGCGCGTAGGCCGAGGGCCTGCTCCTCGGGCAACTCCCCGGCGGCGAGCCGCTCGAGCAGCCAATCAGGAACCTTGTCAGCCCGGGATGCCATCACGCTTCTCCCGTCACGCTGGGCAGTCGTTCCTTGAGGACGCGCAGTCGCTTGCGCACCCCGGACACCGACATGCCGACCTCGGCGGCGACTTCCTCGAGGGTCAGGCGGTCGACATAGTGGAGCACGGCGATGAGCCGCGTGGACTCGGGCTGGCCGGCGAAGAGTCGGTCGAGAATCCGCCCCGCAAGGGAGCGGCTCTCGGCGTTCGGCGCGTCGCCGAGGGTTGCGATGTGGAAGAGCATCTCGTCCTCGGGGTCCTCCGGTTTGCGCCGCAGGGTGCGCAGCCGGTTGAGACAGACGTGGGTCGCCGTGGTGAGCAGCAACCCGGCGGGCGAGCTGGCGTCGAGGGTTTCCTTGCGCCGCAGAATTTCAACGAATACGTCGTGCATGGCATCCACCGCCTTTGCTTCCTCCCGCAACAGACGGCGGCATCGGCGCAGGACCATGGGTCCATGGCTTCTGTAGAGGCTCTCGATGTCCACCGCCATGCGGGCTCTGTCCTAGCAGAACACCACGGGCGAGCAGAAGTGTTACCGATGGGCGGCATCAGCCCTTGACGCCATCGCCGCCCCAGGGAAAAGTGCCCCCGGAACTGGTTATCCGCCGATGGCAACCGAACCTGACATCTCGCCGGCTCCTGGGGTGGGTGGCCTGCCCCAGGCGCCGTCGGCGGCCCATCGGCGCGAGCACACGGCGATTCGCAACGTCACCCTGCTCCTCCTTTTGCGTGGGCTCATCGTGGCGGGGGGCGTGGCTTCGGCAGCGCTGGTTCCGCGCACCATGGGGCCGGCGACCTACGGCCGCTATGACCTCATCACCATGCTGACCTTCTGGTTCACCATGCTGGGCGGGCTGGGCATGGGCCAGGTCATCAGCCGGCAGACCCCGCAACTCGAGGCCGAAGGGGCGACCGACAAGCTGCGGGCGATCTTCGGCAATCTCCTCGCGCTGGGCGGCTTGAGCAGCGTCACAGTCGCGATCCTCTACTTCCTGACCACGCGGCTGTGGCTCGACGATCTCGACTGGACCGTGCTCCTCGTGCTCTCCGGGGTCGTGCTGTTGCGCGGGTCGAGCGGGCTCTGCTACTCGCTCTTCCTGGGGCAGGGGCGGATCGGCCGCTGGGCGCTGCCCGAGGTGGTCCGGCAGTGGGGCAGCGTCGCGTTCGCGTTGCCCTGTTTCTTGCTGGGCGGCCTGCGGGGGGCCGTGGGCGGCTACCTCATCTCGGAGACGGTCATCTTCACGGTCGGGGTCGTGGGCGCCCGGCGGACAATCGCGCGGCCCACCCTGCGCCTCGACGTGGCAGCGGTGGCGCCGCTTCTGCGCATCGGCCTGGCCTTCTACGCCAGCGAGTTGGTGATCTCGGCCATCGAGCGCAGCGGCGCCGTTCTGATTCGCTCCGTGACCCACGACTACGCGCAGGTCGGGATGTTCGGCGTCTCGTACCAGATCTTCGGGGCCGCGGCGCTGAGCGCGTACCAGATCTCGACCTCGTTCGTGCCCCTCCTCACGGTCTTGCGCGCGAAGCACGAGGAGGTCGAGTTGAGACTGTGGGTCGAGCGCCTGGTCAAGTGGCTGGCCCTCACCGCCACCCTGGGGCTCCTGGGCAGCCTGATCCTGGGCAAGGACATCGTGCCGCTGGTGCTTGGCCGGGCTTACGTCCCCGTATACCGTAACCTGGTGGCCCTGGCCGCCGCGCTGCTCTTCTTGCCGATTACCCACGTGTGTGCCGTGCTGGCTCTCACTCACGATCGCCCCTCGACCCTCTTTTGGGCCGCGCTGTGCAAGCTCATCTGTTTCTGGGGTCTCGGCGTGCCGCTGGTCATGCGCTGGGGCAGCTTCGGCGCGTGCGTCGCGATGGGGCTGGCCCTCGCGGTGCAGGCTGGGTACTTCCTGGCACAAAACACGGCGGTGGTGGGGCCCGCATTTCGCCGCTGGATCATGGTGGTCGGTGTCGGCTTGCTCTTCGCGCCCGTCGCCTGGTTGCGCGCCTCGGCCTTGGTGAACGTCGCGCTTTTTTGCGGAGCCGCGGGCGGGTACCTGCTGGTCTTGCGAGCCCTGGGCGCGATCTCCGCGCGTGAGCTTCGCGCTGTCTATCACGTGCTGGGCATCGGGCGGACCGAGCGGGTCAAGGATGGCGAGGGCAAGCCATGAAGCTTTCGGTCGTGGTGCCGGTGCACAACGGCGGCGCGGACCTGCGCGCATGCCTGGAGGCACTCGCGCGGTCGTCGCGTCCGGCGGACGAGCTCATCGTCGTCGACGACGGCAGCACGGACGGGGCGGCGAAATGCGCGCCGGAGTTCTCGGCCAAGGTCATCGCCCTGGCGGGCGCGCCGCGAGGGCCGGCCTGGGCGCGCAATCGAGGCGCCGCGCGTGCCACCGGAGACCTACTCGTCTTCGTGGACGCGGATGTGGAGGTGCATGCCAACACTCTCGAGCGCTTCGAGCGTGCGTTCCGGGACGAGCCTGCCCTCACTGCGGTCTTCGGGTCCTACGACGACCAGCCGTCGGCGTCAGGCCGGGTAAGCCGCTACAAAAACTTGCTCCACCACTACGTGCACCAACACGGTGCCCGCGAGGCGGAGACCTTCTGGGCCGGCTGCGGCGCGCTTCGCCGCGAGGTCTTCGCGTCGTTGGGCGGTTTTTGCGAGAACTACCGTCGGCCGAGCATCGAGGACATCGAGCTGGGCGCACGCCTGCGTGAGGCCGGGCACCGCATCCGGCTCGCCCCCGAGATCCTGTGCACGCATCGCAAGCGCTGGACATTGGCCTCCTTATTGCGCACGGACATTTTCGGCCGCGCGCTGCCCTGGACGCGGCTTATCCTGCGGCAAGGCCGCCTGCCGTCTGGCCTCAACACCGATGGCAAGAGCCGCTGGTCGGCCGCGCTGGCCGGCCTCTTCGTGCTCGGCGCAATCCTTTGTCCCGTGAGCGCCGTCGCAGGGAATCGGCCGCTCGCGCTTGCCGCCGCCGGACTCGGTATCGCCTCGGCGGCGCTCCTCGCGGTGCTCAACCGCCTGCTCTATCGCTTCTTCTTCGCGCACGGCGGGATTCGGTTTGGCCTCACCGCGATGGCGCTGCACGCGCTCTATCTCTTGTACGGCAGCGCGGTCTTCGCTCTCATGTTTGCGTTTGCACGGCTCACCGGCGGTTCCGATGCCGGGCCGGCTGGCGGCGACGCGCCGGTGAGTGCGCGCAGGCCGCCTTCACCCCGGCGCAAGCACGTCGCCGGCGGAATCCTCTTCGCCGTTCTCCTCACCTTGTATGTGGGCAACGGGGATCCCTTGCCCGGCAACGACGCGACTCCCAACGTGCATCTCGCGGTGACCCTGCTCTCGCGGGGCACGCTGACCTATACCCCCGAATCGGATCCCTTCTTTTTTCGCTGGTCAGTCGCTCACGACGGAGCGCTGCAGAATGGCAAGTTCCGGTCATGGGACGAGCGGGTGGCCGGTCACAGCATGCGCGAGCTTCTCGCCGCAGGCCAGTTGCGCTCGCCGGTGGCTCCCTACTACCTCTCCCGGACCACCAAGCCCGATGTCTACGTGTCGAGCTACGGCGCGGCCACCGGGCTTTTTGCGCTGCCGTTCGTCGCCGCGGCCTATCCCTTCGTCAAGAACCTGCCCGAACGAACCGGGCTTCTGTGGTTCCTGTGCAAGCTCGCCGCCTCGTTCGCGGTGGCGGGCAGCGCCTGGTTTCTCTTCTTGATCGCGGCGGATCACCTGCGCCTGACGACCGCCGTGATCCTCACCTTGTGCTACGGACTGGCGACCAGCGTGTGGAGTGTGAGCAGCCAGAGCTTGTGGCAGCACGCGCCGGGCGAGTTCTTTCTCGCGCTGGGGATGTTCTGTCTGTTCCGCCGGCAACACCGCTATGCGACGGCGCTGGCCGGGTTTGCTTTCGGGCTCGCGTTCTTGTGCCGGCCGACGAACAGCCTGGCGGTGCTGGCCGGGTTCGCCGTTCTGCTCGCGGATCGACGCGCCCTTGTCCGCTATGTCCTGGGCGGTCTGCCCGTGGCGTTCGCTTTCTTCGCCTACAACCTGCACTACTTCGACAAGGTGATCACCTTCGGACAGGTCACCGCGCTCGCCGAGCGGCTCCAGGTAGTGGCCACCTCGGCGCTCTGGAAAGAGTCGTTCGCGACAGGTCTCGCGGGCGTGCTCGCCAGCCCCTCGCGTGGCCTGTTCGTGTACTCGCCGATCTTCGTCGTTTCGGTGTGGGCCGCGGGTCGTATCTGGAAGGACCGTCGCTGGCTGCCACTGCGAGCCGCCGCCATCGCGGCGGTCGGCATCTGGCTCGCGACCGCCCGCTGGTCGGGCTGGTGGGGCGGTTGGAGCTATGGCTACCGATTGCTGGTGGACACGGCGATTCTCCTGGCGTTCCTCGCCATTCCGGTCGCCGAGAAGATTCGCGAGCGGCGTGGCTTGACCATCTTGGTGGGCGTGCTCCTTTTCTGGTCCGTTGGAGTCCAGGTGCTGGGCGCATTCGTCTACGACCTCGCTGGATGGGATGGCAAGCAGGGGTACACACCCGTGAGTCTCGCGGGCGCACGCGACAATGCCTACTTCCTGACGACCGAGGAGGCCGCCGCCTACTGCCAGCCCCGTCGATGTAGCTACGCGCCGATCATCATGAACGTCGACCAGGTGCGCTTTCACCCTCGCCTGTGGAGCATCCGGGACAGCCAGATCCTCCACTACCTGCGCAACCTCAAGCAGTCGCGGATCAACCGAACGGCGTTCCTGCGGCAATTCCTGGCGAGGGACGGCTAGCGGCTTCGTCCGCTCGCGTGGGAAGCCCACGCGAAGCGTGGCCAACATCATGCGAGCATCTCGCCTAGGATGTTATCCACGAGACGTTCGCCCAGCTTGCGCATCACCGCCGTGGCCGCGTCGCTCATGGCGGTGATCGTGGCGGGTCCCTGGGGACCGAGCGCGCTGGCCGCGAAGGCGGCATCTTCCCTGGCCCACGCACGCACGAGCTCGGCGTCGGTTTCGACGTGGAATTGCAGGCCGAAGGCGCGCCGGCCGATGCGGAAGGCCTGGTTCGCGCACGCGTCGCTTTCGGCGATGCGCTCGGCGCCCTCCGGCAGGTCGAAGGTGTCGCCGTGCCAGTGGAGCACGGGGATCTTGGTGGGGAGACCGGCGAGCGCGGGCTCTTCATCCGAATGGAGCAGTCGCACTTCGCCGAATCCGACCTCTGGCACGGGTCGGAGAACTCCGCTACCGTCCCGCCGTCGATTCGGATAGACGCGACTTCCGGCGGCGTGGGCGAGCAGTTGCGCGCCCAGGCAGATGCCGAGCACGGGTTGCCGATGGGCCAGTACCTTGCGCAGTAGCTCGATCTCGAGGGCGAGGAAGGGATAGCGCGGATCGCCGGCCTCGCCGACGCCCATGGCGCCGCCCATCACGACGAGCAACTCGCCCGCGGTCAGCGCGGGCGGAACCGCGATTCCCTGGTCAAGCCGGAGCACGTCCACCGCGAGGCCACGCGCGACGCAGAGGTCCGCGATGAGGCCCGGCCCCTCGCGATCGACGTGCTGCAAGACAATGGCGCGAACCATCGGCTGGTTTCGTGGTCGTGCTATCCGTCGGGTTCTATGATCCGGGGACATTCATGCAAGATAGCCTGGAACCTGAGCGCGTGACGGGTTGTCCGTAGCGGTAGAGCGCGCGAGCGCCGACGGCCTTGCCTGACGGCGCTCACTGCGGGAGATTGAAAGAACCCTCCCAGGGTTCTTTCCCAGGAGGGCACCATGAACACTGCACATCGAAGGCCGAACCGAATCGAGCAGCAACTTGCGTGGCTCATGCTGGGCTTGGCGGCTGGCTGTGGCACCACGGCCGGGCAGGGCGCGGGGGGCCGGACCGGACCGGCGCCGGTGGTTCATCTCGACATGGATCCCATCAAGATCGAGGCGACCACCGATGCCGAGGGCACGCACATCGAGGCCTTCGATGCCCTCGAGTTGTTCGAGCATGCGGGCAAGGCGCTGTCCGACAAGCGCTTCGACGAGGCGGTGAAGGGCTACGGCAAGCTGCTCAAGAACTTTCCCGAGTCTCCGTACGCGCGGCCCTCGCTCTACAACCTGGGGCTGACCCACATCGACAGGAAGGACTGGCCTGCCGCTGCGGATGCTTTCAAGAAC
>JADGRD010000041.1 GCA_017881285.1 Pseudomonadota bacterium
ATTGGGCAGCGAGCAGAGGGTGATTTCCACGCCGGCGCTACACGGCGAATAGGTCTCACAATACTGGCGCGAAGTCTCCACCGAGCCCGTGCATTGATCGATCTTCTTCCAAAGGTCCACCGTTGGTGATTGCGCCGCCCCCGCCAACAACTCCCCCCGTACCCACTCTCTCCGCCGTGGTCTTGGAGCCACAGGCACCGAGCCCGACGGTGAGCAGCGCAATCAGGGCCGCATTCCACATCGTAGGGCCCCCGCCCTACTGGTCCATGTTCTTTCGGTCGATGTTCCAGGCGCTGTCCGTGCACAGCTTGCAGTCGGCGCCGTAGAACCACGTCCTGAGCGCGGTATCGCCCATGAGATGCACCCGCATCCAGGCGGTGAACGTCGTGTCGGCGACGCTGAGCGTGCTACCGCGGCTCATCCAACTGCCGTGATCGACGGCAATCAGCTCCGCATACATGGCCGGCAGGGTGGTGACGGCGGTAAGCGCGCTCTGTGCGCCGCTGCAGCCCACGATCGTGTCACCGCCGCCGCAGAAGAACATGGCCGGGCCGTGCAGGTTTTTCTGAACGTTGGCTCCTTCAATCGGAATGCTGGTCACGATGTGACTATCCCCGGATGCCGTGGTGGTGGCCATGGCACCCTGCGAGTGACCGGTCGCCCCGATGTGGGTCGTGTCGATGCGATGGTACAGCTTGCTCGACGGATCCTCGTTCTGCTCCAGCACCCAGGTCACGCCCACGATCATCGGTGGCGGATTGCCGCGGGCGACGTTGGTGTTGTTCGAGCCAATCACCACGAACCCATGCGAGGCGAAGTTCTTGAGGAGAGTCCCGTACATGCTCGGAGTGGAGCCCGTGCCGTTGCCCCAGGTGATGAGCGGATGGCAAAGCTGGACCTCTGCCAAGTTGTCTGGCCGGAACATGGTGAACCGGGGCGCGGTGCCGCCGTCGGGGGCGTCCCCGGCCGTCGGACCCACGTCGTTTTCGGTAACAGTCTTGTACGGTCCGGCCTTCGAGGGATCGGCCGTCGGCCAAGTTCCGATCGTGCAGTCTCCGCCGGGCGCGGTTCCTCCGCCATCGGCAATCGCACCCCCCGTTCCCGCGCCGCCGGCGCCCGTCCCACCGGTTCTGGCTCCGCCGGTCCCCGCGCTTGCGCCCCCCCTTCCGCTGCCGCCACTGCTGCTCGCACCACCGGCTGCGCTACCACCGGTTCGGCTGGATGCCCCGCCCGTTCCCTGCACGCCGCCAGTGCCGCTGGTGCCGCCTGCGCCGGGTGCGCCGCCACGGCCGGTCGCCCCGCCTGACGGCGTGGTTGTGATGGCGCCTCCGGAGGCGGTCGGACCACCGCCGCTTCCACCTGAGGCCGACCCGCCAGAGCCTGCGGGCGGGTTCGTGCTTCCCCCGGAACCACCGCCACCTCCGCTGGAACTGCTGCAGCCCCAAGCGGCAAATCCAAAGATCGCACCAAGTAGAAGCTTCCTGCAGATGCCTACTGATCTCATCGCATTCCTCCAAGTAGACAGAGACGTTCCTCAGATAAGCGGCATCCGACCCATCAGAATGGGTCAAATAAGTTCGCGTCATTCCCGTCAACGACATCCCTCCACCCGGCGTATTCCCGCCCGACCTGTGGTTCGCCAGCGCGCCCTCCGCCCCGCACAGTTCCCGACGGTGGCGACGACGAGCAGCGGGCGTGGCCGCGATGGCCCGCCATCGTGCATCATACCGCCATATTCGACCTGTTCCCAAGCCTCCGTCGCGCACTCCCTTCCGCCTTCCGCACCGCGTGAACCTTGCCCTCGAGAATCTCGTCCTGCGCCAGCAGTCGGCGAACCTGAGGCGCGCATCCGGCCGGCCACGCCTGCGCGAGGTCGACCGTGCCTTCTGGCTGGTCCTCAACCCATGGCCTGTCGGTAGGAGGCTGGGCTCATGTGCTGAAGCTGACGAAAGATCTTGCAGAAGTGGCTTGGATTGGGGAAGCCACAGGTGAGCGCGATCTGTTTCAGCGGCGCATGCGAGCCGAGCAGCATGCGCGCCGCTTCGTGAATCCGTACCTGGGTCGCGAAGTGCGCCGGTGTCAAGCCGGTACGCGCTCGAAAAAAGTGACTGAAGTGGCTGCGGCTCATGCCGTACTCGGCGGCCAATGCTTCGACGTCGATGGCCTTGGGCAAGCTCGCGACGATGAGCGACCTGACCGCGTCCAGCAAGCGCTGGCCTTCGCCTGAGCTGTCGCGCGCCTGATGTGCGCATCGCTCGTAGGCAAACAGGAAGTCGAACAGCGCCCACTCCACTTCGAATCGATCGCGGAAGTCTTTCTTTATCGCACCACGCACGAGGCGCAGGGTGCTGGCCGTCAGTGCTCCATCCGGCGGTACCTCGACCAGCGGGCCGGTCGCCGCGACCTGCTTGGACACCCTGGCCAGCAGATAGGGGTGATAGATGCCGATCCAGCCGAAGGTCCAGCCCGGCGAATTCTCCGGGAGGTAGTAGCGATGCCGCGAGGGAATGATCGCGAAGAACCCGGTCCCAGGAGAAACCTGTCGCGGTGCTTTCCCGTAGATCTGGAAATGTCCCCAGCCTGCCATGGTGAGCTGAAAGAAGAACAGCGGCGGGTCCCGGCGCCCCAGCCGCTTCATGCCATCCCAGTGATAGCCTTGGGGATCCGTCCGGGTTTCGATGTTTCCGAAGAAGGCCGTCTTCGGCGACCACCACGAAGGGGCCGGCGTCGGCGTGCGCGACAGCTCGGTAAGCTGGCGCAGAGCTGCCGCCCATTCTGGTGGTGGAGGGGGGCCGGTGGTCCGGCTCGCCACCTCGTCGGAGGAGAGCACCTTGTCCGAGCGGCGCCGCCAGAGCGCCACTTTCGAATGGGACATGCTTCCGGCTCTCACAGATAGAACATACTTCGAACATCCCCAGCATTGCAGCGCGAATTTCGCGTTCCTATCCTGAGGTAGTCAGTCCGTCGGTTGTCTCACAAATGGCATACCGCGGCTAGCGCAAAGGAGTCAGGAGTCCCATGGAAGCCAAAGACTTCTCCCAACAGAAGATCTCCTCCGCACCTCGCCTGCTCGCTCAGCGAGCTCGCGGCCAATCGCACGTCGCCCGGATAAACACCTGCCGATCTGTTTTGCTGCTGGCGGCAGCGACGGCGCTCGGCGCTCCCGCATTCGCCGCCCAAACCGACATCGCCATTTCTACGGCTGCGGCGCCCGCAGCGCCGCGGATTCTCGGTGCCACCGTCATCGGCGCGACGCCGGGGAGCCCCTTCCTCCACACGATTTCCGCGACCGGGCAGGCGCCTCTGACATTCGCGGCCACGGGGTTGCCTGCCGGGTTGTCGATCGCGGCAAGCTCGGGAACGATTTCGGGGACGACGCCAGCGGCCGGGTCCTATCCCATCAACCTGACCGTCACCAATAGCTCGGGGAGTGCGACCGCCACCCTGACGTTGACCGCGGGCTCGACCCTTGCGCTGACCCCGCCCATGGGGTGGAACAGCTACGATTCCTTTGACGCGAACGTGAAGGAGAGTGATGTGAAGGCCGCGGCCGATGCGATGAAGACGCTGCTTCAACCATACGGCTGGAACACGGTGGTGATCGACTATCGCTGGTATGACCCGGAGGTCGTCATCGATGCAAACGGCCGGTACCTGCCCTCGACGTCCAAATACCCGTCTGCGACCGGCAGCGATGGATTCAAGTCGGTCGCCTCCTACGTGCATTCCCGGGGGCTGAGCTTCGGCATTCATCTCATGCGCGGTATTCCGCGCACGGCGGTTACCAAGAATACCCCCATCGTCAACTCGACCTATACGGCGTCGCAGGCGGGGAACACAAGCGACACCTGCTCGTGGGACAGCCACATGTATGGTGTCAACGGCGACACGGACGCCGGCAAGGCTTGGTACGACTCGATCTACCAGCAGTACGCCGACTGGGGCGTCGACTTCGCGAAGGTGGACGATATGATGAACCCGTACGGGGGCAACGTCCTGCATACGTCCGAGGTCCAGGCGGTCCACAATTCGATTGTCAAGACTGGCCGCTCGATGATCCTGAGCCTGTCGCCCGGTCCCAACCAGACAAAGGATGTGGCTGTCCTCAACGCCAACGCCAACATGTGGCGCCAGGTGAACGACTTCTGGGACACAAACGGCCTGAGCTCGATATCGGATGAATTCACTGCGGCACTCAACTGGTCGAAGACCAGCGGCATCACGCCCGGGCACTGGCCGGACGCCGACATGTTGCCGCTCGGGACTATCGGGACCCGCGCGTGTGCATTCAGCCACAACCAGCAGGTGACCGTAATGACGCTGTGGTCCATCATGCCGTCGCCGCTCATCTTCGGCGGCCAGATGACCAAGCTCAGCGGCGACAGCTGGACTCTCGCTCTCCTCACGAACGAAGAGGTGCTTGCGGTCAATCAGGACGCCCTGGGCGCTCGTGGAAAACAGATCACGGCTTCGGGCAGCACCGAGGTATGGGCGAAGGATCTGTCTGGCGGAAGAAAGGCGGTCGCACTATTCAACCGCAACACGCAAGACGCAACGGTTTCCGTCACGTTCGCGCAGCTTGGCGTGACAGGCACCCCGGCGGTACGCGATCTGTGGCACCGAGCAGACGCGACTGGAATGACGAGCGGCATCTCGGTGAACGTGCCACACGAAGGCGCCCTGATGTACACCGTGGGCGGTGGCGGTACCGGCGGGGACAGTGGCACCGGCGGGACCAGCGGCACGGGCGGAGCCAGCGGCACGGGTGGGGCCGGGGGCGGCACGGGCAGTGGTGGGGTGGGCGGCGGAACGGGTGGTGGCGGGGGGCGCGGCGGAATTGGCGGCTCAGGGGGCACGACGGGCGCGGGTGGCACGACGGGCAGCGGAGGATCTGCCGGCGGCGCCACCGGGACTGGAGGCGCGGGATCCGGTGGTTCCACCGGTCGCAGTGGTGGAACGGGAGGTGGCACGGGCGGCGCGCCGGCGAGTGGCGGAGCTGGCAGTGGCGGCAAGTCGGCCCAAGCTAGCGGTGGTGCGCCCGCTGGGGGCGGCGGAGGCGGCGTGGGCGGCGCCATGGCCAGCGGCGGAAGTACCGCAACGGCGAGCGGTGGCAGTGGCGGCGCGACGGCCCCAGGGACGGGTGGCGCTGCGGGCAGCAGCAGCGGAGCGGGCCCGGCCGGCCAGTCCGGCTGCTCTTGCGCGCTCGGCTCCCGCAGCAGTTCGTCGGCTTGGTGGATTCTGGTCTTCTCTGCCGCGACCTTGGTGTTTCAGGCTCGACGTCGGCGAGTCCTCCGGGTCGAACCCTTTCGCACCCAGGAACCTTCAGGATGTCCTGATCCGTGGCTGGGCGTTCGACGCTAGTCAAGCACGATCTCATCCCACTACGCAGGCTGATTCGGCGCGCAGATCCGCGCCTTGCCCGCTCGCGATGATGTTCCGAACAGCACGCGATCAGGTCGCTTCCGCCGGCGTCAGGGTGGCAACGTCGGTCTGGCGATCTCACCTCTCGAAGGGACCAAGATCCACGGGCGCGTGGCGGACCACGCCGGCGCGGTCGGTGGGGACCTCGGGTAGGAGGTTGCCGAAATCGAGCCACGGCGTGGTGGCGGTGGGTGCGAAGGCCGCGGGGTCGTGGCCGACCGACGTAGGAAAGGCGGCGAACCAGTTCGGGTCCACGTTGGGGATTACGCGCTCGGTGGCGGTGGGGCTGTAAGGCGGCGCGGTGTCGTCCGAGCCGAAGAACCCCGAGACCCAGGCGTTGTGCTCGAAAATGTTGGCCGTCACCGTGGTGGTGTCGGTGGCCAGAAGCTGGCCGCTGGCGTTGGCGGTGATGGTGCTGCCGCTGATGCTGACCGCGACGACGACATTGTTCTTGAACTGGTTGCCGGTGGAGCTGTTGGTGACGCCGATGGCCTGTCGGTTTGCCACCTGGGTGATGAACAGATTGTGCGCCACCAGGTTGTTCGACGCTCCGAGCTTGGGATTGTCCGTCTCTTGCCAGAAGCTGGCCCCGTGACGCGCGGGCAGGGCGAAGATGTTGTTCTTGATGGTGCTGTTTCTGACCGAGGTGAAGTTGGGCCCTTGGGCCAGGCTGTGGTGGAAGAAGTTGCTGTCGATGAGCATGAAGTCGGAGGCGCCGCGGCCCCCGGTCGGGCTGCTGCCCGCGACCGCATCGCACTCGGGATCGTCGTAGGGCACGCCATCGTCGGAGCAGGTGGATATGGGATCCGCGTTGATCTGGAAATCCGACGAGGCGGTGTTGTAGGTCTCGTTGTAACGGGCAATGTTCCAGTCGCTGCCGTTGCTCAGGTAGATGCCGTGCCCATCGCCCGTGCCCGAGTCGTGGCCGGTGCAGCGTTCGATCACGAACCAATCGGATTGCCCGGTGAAGAAGGGATCTTTGTTTTGCCCGTGGCCGATGTTGTTCAGAACCGCAATGCCTTTCTGGTGCTGGTTCGCGGGATAACCGGCGCCCACCGCGCGCACGCCATAGTCGCCGCCCACCAGCTCGAACCCGTCGACCGCGACGTAATCGGAAGCTTCCAGGTTGACGCAGGTTTTGCGTCCAGTGGTGCAGCAATTGATGGTCACGGCGGGCGAGCCGTCGGCCTTGCGCTCGCCGAAGAGCACGATGGGACTGTCGTAGCTGCCGCCGTGATCCGAGGCGAGCTCGTAGCAGCCGGAGTAGGTGCCCGCGGTGAAGACCACCATCCTGCCGGGCACGACGGCCGCGAGGGCGGTCGCCACGCTTGCAGCGTTCGAGGACGAGCTACCGTTGCCCGTGCCGTTCGGGCCGACGTAGACCGTGCTCGAAGGCTGCCAGGCGCAATCCGTGTAGTAGCGGTTGTGCTTTTCGGAGAATCCGAAGTATTGCCCGCCGCGCGCGACCGCCGGCGCCGTCCGCTGGGCGGCGCAACCACCGTCAATGCCAGCGAGGCCGACGTCGATAGCAGCCCCGCCACCTCCGCCAGCGCCACCCCGGCCGCCGTCAGTGCCGCCCCCGCCGCTTGCGTCGCGGCCACCCGCGCCCGCGATACTTGCATCGGCTCCGCCGGTGCTACTGCCGCCTGAGCCAACGCCACCGGGCCCACCGTCGCGTCCTCCGGTGGCGAGGCCGCCCGCACCACCGCCTGCGCCCGTACGAATGCCGCCACTGCCCACGCCACCCGTGGCAACGCTACCCGTGGCAACGCCACCCGTACCGAGCCCGCCGCTGCCCGAGCCGCCTGCACCCGTCTGGCCGCCGGCACCGCCGGCACCGCGATCCTGACTTGGTCCATCCTCACCTGCCGCCCCGTCGCGCGCGCCCGTGGTCGAGCAACTGCAACCTCCCGACATCAGCAAACCCATCATGAGCCCCGAGGTCCACGCCAGCTTCGTGTTCATGGCGAGCATGGTAGCGCGCTTTCCGGTCTGTTGCGCGTTCAACGCTGCTCCCCTGCGGCGTGCGGAGCTGCATGGATGTGGGCCCCTCACCCAGGCTTCGCGCGTCGGCCTCTCGGCCCTGAGACCACTTGGGAGCATAGAGCGGACAAACCTACTTTTCGCCCGAGAAGAGTCCTTCACCGAGTTCCCCCATCCATGGCCGAGCCCGTCGGTTTCGACGGAGCGGGCAAGGTCTTGGCCGGAGAGTGCCAAGCGCCGGTTGCGGCAATGGCGGCCACCACGCCGCGAATCCCCAGCGCCACGGTGCTCTCGGGCAAGGCGCGTGCGAAGGCCAGGGGAACGCGCACGGAGATCTGCGCCCGGTCCCCTTCCCCCGACGGTGGCGTCGAGCTACCCTGCAGCTTGAACAGGTTTCCCTCTTGGCGAGAGTCGAGCGCGAGATCCCAGGTGCCCTGCGGCGTCTCGTCCACACTGACCACCCAAAGCGGGGTGGTGCGATCGACACGAAGGAGGGGGAGCGCCAGTCGTCCTCGGGCAGTGGCGAGATCGTCCGCAAAGAGCTTCTGGTCCGCGGTGTCCTGCCAGGCTTCGTCGGTCGCGATGAGGGTCGTCGGATCGAGCAGCCGGAAGACCAGAGGACGTGAGCGAAGGCCGCTCACCTGCACGATCGTGGCGCCTCCGTCGCTGCGAAGCTGCAGGTAATCGGGTCCCATGACACCCACCAGGCAGTAGAGATTCCGTTCATCGGCGACCCCGGGAGCCCGCACCACGATTTTGTGAGTCTCGCTGCCGCGCCCGGCGATCAAGATACGAGCGCTCGTGAAGTCGATCTTGCAGGTCGCCAGCGCCGCGAGCTTCGCGCGGGTGTCTACGCCATGGGCCGCCAAGAGTTGTTCCATGGCCGTCGAGCCTGCGAGCCCGACCACCAAGGTGGCGTCGGCCGGTATGAAAGACTCCAGCCCGTGAGAGGTGGCCGCCCCCGGTGGAGGAAACGGAACCAAACCCGGCTTTGCCGCTGGTTTCGCCTGGATGCGGCCGGCGAGAGCGCGCAGGTTCTGGGCCACCCGCTTGGGTCCGAGGTCGCCTAGGGACACACCGAGCACTACCAAGGCGACGGCCAGGCTGCGCAGGCCGAAGCGGCTTCGCGACGTGTGCGAGGCCATTCCCCGATCCTTGTCCCGGGCCTCGGCCAGGCCGTGCCACAAGAGCGGCAGGAACGGAAACACGGCGAGGCCAGCCCCGATCGCCAGCCACATAGGACGTTGCTGCGCCAGCAGACTGGCGCAGAGTAGGAGAGCGATGGCCAACGCCGCTACCGAGCACACGAGCAGCAAGGTTCCACCACCCGCGGATGGCGGCTGCGACGAGGCGCTCTTGTCAAGAGGGTCCATGGGCCCAGAGCATAGCCCCAGAGCGGCTTGGTGCGGAATCAGGAACCGATTCCTGACCCCGCCACTTGCCGAACCACCGTCGCCCGCGTACCTGTGGGTGGATGGGATTTTGGCGATGGACAGCCGGCGGACCGAGCATCGTTCGAACGCCGGTTGACAGGACGCGGGCGTGAGGGAGACTTCCGGCCCCTCGTGCTCGGAATCATCTTCGATTGTGACGGCGTCCTGGTGGACAGCGAGCGAATGAGCCTCGCCTCCTGGCTGCCCGTCCTCGCTCGCCACGGAATCCAGGCAGAGATTGGGCAGATCGAACCGTTCATCGGCAAATCCGACCGGGCCGTGCTGGAGCACTTCCGCCGGCTCGCCAGCGTGCCCCTGGGCGACGAGCTGCTGGAGGAACGCCTGGCCGAGTACTTCCGGGCCGCACGCGGCAACCTGCGCGCGTTTCCCGGCGTTGTCAGCGTGCTCGAGCGGTTGCGCGCGGAGAGGGTGCCCATGGCCGTGGCCTCGTCGGGCCGGCCCCAGAAGATCCACTTCAACCTCGAACAGGCTCGGCTCACCGAATTCTTTGACGTCGTGGTGAGCTCGGTCGAGGTCGAGCGAGGCAAGCCCGCGCCGGACCTGTTTCTCTTGGCAGCCCGTCGCCTCGGCCTTGACCCCGAGCAATGTGCCGTCGTGGAAGACTCCGTATTCGGCGTCCAGGCCGCCCGCAGCGCGAGGATGCTGACCTTCGGCTACACGTCGACCTACCCCGCGACCGTGCTCCGCGAAGCCGCGGCCCATTACGTGTTCGACGACTATGCGGCCTTGCCCCCGCTCTTGGCACTCAACTATACAACTGTAGCGAGGTAAGCAATGAGAGCAGCAGTTCTTACTGGAATCAGACAATTTGAGATCCGCGAAGTCCCGGATCCGATCATGACCAATGAAACGGATGTTCTGATAAGGGTAAGAACAGTCGGCGTCTGTGGATCGGATATACATTACTATACGACCGGAAGGATAGGGTCCCAAATAGTCGAGTACCCTTTCATTGTCGGTCATGAGGCCTCGGGAATTATCGAACGGGTTGGGAAAGAAGTGAAAAGATTCAGACCAGGGGACCGAATCGCGATAGACCCGGCCCTATCATGCGGTCGCTGCGACCAGTGCAAGGCAGGAAGAGAACATACCTGCCGGAAGCTACTTTTCCTTGGCTGTCCCAAACAACTCGAGGGGTGTTTGTGCGAATACGTCGTGCTTCCCCAAAGGTGCTGTTACCCCATCAAGAGGAGTATGACACTCGAGGAGGCGACATTATCGGAGCCGCTCGCTATTGGTCTCTATTCGGTCGAAAGATCAATGCTCGTAGCCGGGAGCAACGTGGCGATCCTTGGTGTTGGGCCGATCGGGATGTCGGTTTTTCATGTCTTGCGGACAAGGAAAGCAGGAAGAGTATATGTCACGGATAAGATAGAGGAACGTCTCGCGTTTTCACAGAAATTAAGGCCGAGGTGGTCGGGTAATCCGAAGATCGACGATGTCGTGGAAGAAGTATCCCGGATGGAGCCGCTATTGATGGATATTGTTTATGAGTGCAGCGGAGACCCGGCCGCAATAGTTCAAGGAATACATTTGTTGAAACCCGGCGGCAAGCTCGTAATCGTCGGAATTACCGCAATGGACGATGTTTCCCTGCCGATGCATGAATTGAGGAGAAGAGAAATTACGATACTGAATATTCGAAGACAGGCCCATTGCACGCAGAAAGGAATCGATCTGATCGCCAAACGTAAAGTGAGGATCGGTCCCCTGGTGACACATCGCTTCCGGCTGGAAGAGACACAGAATGCATTCGATCTCGTAGCGAATCATAAGGATGGTGTCATGAAAGCGATCGTTGAGGTGTGTTAGTCAAGGCACCTCAACATGAAGATTCATCCGGGTCTGGGGCCTAGTTGACGTAAGATCCGTGATCAGACAACCAGAGGTGCGATGCGGCGATGCGAAAAGTGCCCTTGAAGCGAATACGCCCGGGAAAGAGCGTGAAGAAGAAGAACAGGCATCCCTGGCCGCAGACCGTCCCGGCGCCGGAGCGCAGGGCGTGGTCGATGCGGCTTCTCGTCGAGACGGACGTGCTGAACGTGATTATGAACTGGGGACGGGACATGATCTACTTCAAGGACCGTCAGTCGCGGTTCTTCTTCGTGAGCCGGCCGCAGGCGCTCCGGTTCGGCACGGCGGACGTGAAGAAGATCATCGGTACCTCGGATTTCGACCATTTCACGCGGGAGCACGCCATCCCCGCCTTCCGCGACGAACAGCGGATCATCAGGACCGGCAAGCCGGTGGTCGAGATCGTGGAGAAGGAGACCTGGCCGGACGGAAGCTTCAACTGGGTCTCGACCTCGAAGTTCCCCCTGCGCGACAAGAAGGGCCGGGTTATCGGGACCTGGGGGATCTCGCGGGACATCACGGCGCTGAAGCGGGCGGAGTACGAGCTGGAGGCGGCGAACAAGGAGCTCTCCCAGCTTTCGCGGACCGACACCCTGTCGGGCCTGCTCAACCGGCGGGACCTGTACGAAACGCTCAAGAAGAACTTCAAGCTGAGGGGCCGGGCGAAGGACAGCGGGTGCCGGGGCGAATTCTCGGTGGTGCTGTTCGACATCGACCGGTTCAAGACGATCAACGACGGATACGGCCACCTGGCGGGCGACCAGGTCATTCGGCACACAGCGGGGATCCTTCAATCCGGCATCCGAACGACGGACACGCTCTTCCGCTACGGCGGCGACGAGTTCCTTCTTCTCCTGCCGGGCACGGGGCTCCCGGGCGGACGTTTCGTGGCGGCGAAGCTGCTCAGCAGGATCCGCAAGACGCCCTGTCTTTTCGGGGGACGGCACATAAGGCTGACCTCGAGCGCGGGAGTCGCGGGATCCGAGGAGACGCGGAGCGCGAGCGTCCTGCTCAAGAAGGCGGACCGGAGGCTCTATCTTTCCAAGAGGGCGGGACGGGATCGGGCGACCTGAGGCGGGAGCGGCCGCAACCAGCTTCGGCGCTCAGGGACCGCTGGCGCGTAAGGAGTACAAGCGCCCTTTTCCCATCACGAGTGAACTGGCTCGGTCGTCGAGAAGTGATTAGACGGCCCGTAAGGCGCGACCATCGGTTTTCGAACAGCACCGGACAGTGGCTGATGGTGGGAGCTAGCAAGGGCTTCCGTGCTACGGTGGCCAACATGTCGATGGCACGGCAATACGCCCCGGCTCTGGCGATGGTGCTGGCCTCCACACTTGCCCTGGGCTGCACGGGAACCACGGCGTCTTCCCCGTCTCGCCCGCCGTCCAGCGGGCTCCTTGACCCGGCCGCTCTTGGCCCTACCTGTGCTCCGGCCCGAGCCCACGGAGACGCGCCTGCCATCGACGACTTCGAGGCGACCGCTGGCCGGATTCTCGGCCATGACGGCCGGGCGGGATGGTGGTTCAGCTACGACGACGGAACCGGGGGCCAGCTCCTCCGGGAACGGGTCGCGCTCGACGGAAGCCAAGGGCCGGGCCACGTGCTCCACGCCGTAGCCTCGGGCTTCACGCAATGGGGGGCCGGGTTCGGTGCCAACCTGCATCCCGCCACCACGCCACGGAGCGGATGCCCCTATGACGCTTCCGCGTACTCGGGAATACGGCTTCGGGCCCGTGGCCACGGCCGCGTGCGCCTCACGCTCGTGGATCGGGCGAGCACCCCGGTTGCCCAGGGCGGCACGTGCACGCAAGCGGGTGATGGCTGCTTTGATCGCGCGGGCGTTTGGCTCGACCTCGGGGAGAGGTGGAAAACGTATTCGTATCCTTTCTGCGGCTTCTTCCCTGAGGGGTGGGGTGGGTCAAGCGCGGGTGTCGATCCCACGCAGCTCTTCGGCTTCCAGCTGCGAATACGAGCGCACGAAAAGGTCGAGATCTGGCTCGACGACTTGGCTTTCTATCGCAGCCAGGCCGGCACGGCCGAGCCGCGCTGCGGGCGCCCCTGCCCGCTCGACGAGATTCCGTCCTCGGCCACGATCGCGCCAGCCCGCTCAACGCTGGCCCTAACCAACGAGCTCCGCCTTTACACCTTCGAGCAACCCACGCACTCCTGTGGAATGTTGTGGCGGCGATATCTCTGCTTCGTGCCGAACCGGCTCCGACCACGCTCCACTGCACCGGTGTTGATGATGCTGCACGGATCCGGCTCCAACGCCGAGTCGGCCCGTACCCTGCAGACGCGAAGGCGCTTCGAGACCCTGGCCGCGCGGGATGGCTTCATCGTCGTCTACGGAAATGCCGCCCCCGGCCCCGA
>JADGRD010000485.1 GCA_017881285.1 Pseudomonadota bacterium
CCGGCGCGGCCGCGAGAAACAGGGAGGGCTGGCGAGCGGGACGCCCCGTCGGCGGGCCAACCCGAACGCGAGACTCGAATCGCCGAACACGCACGTAGTAGCTGGAGCAGAGACCTCTCGGACCCGGGGGCAGTACCCGGCGCCTCCACAACAATTTTCACCTAGTTACGGCAATACTAAGTTCTGTTGCCCCCAGGTTGCCCCATGTGGCGCGGCAACATCGAGCGAAGCTACGGCTTCTTGACCCGCCTGGGGCGACAGGTGCGCGTACCATCCATGGTCTTGATGTCCTTTCGCGAATGCCGCGACGAGACACCCAACGGACAAGAGCTGGTAGGGTCGCAATCGCATCTCGATCTGCTTTGGGATTGTATGTCCGTGGATTCGCCAACCCGTGGGGAAGAGCGACCCGACCGCCCCGCGCCCAATGGGATCGCGCTCGCGGCCCGTCGGGGATTCGGGCCGGATTCCGCCGCCTACCCGCGGCGACCCGGGCCGGTCGAGGCCGCGCCGGTGGTGAAGGTCCACTCGAAGTGGACGCTCCCCGCCGAAGTGGTGCCGTCGATGGTCACCCGATAGGTGGTGTTCGCGGTGAGCGGCGCCTCGGTGTAGAGCACCTTCGCGCTCGAGCCGAGCGTGCTGTCGCCATCGAGCCAGATGTGCGTCAGTGGTGTGGTTGTGCCATCCACGACGATCTGGTGGCTACTGACGGTGATGCCCTGGCCGTAGAGTGTGACGGGATAGCCGCTTGGCCAGCCGGTCGAGGGCGCGGGTGGCGTGGGGCCTTCCTGGGCGCCGTTGAAGGAAAGCGGCACGCCGGTCTCGCCGTCGTACGGATAGAGGGCGGTGACCGTCTTGGCGGCCGCGTTGGGGCCGGCCCCGAAATCGATGGTGTCGCAGCCGGTCCCGCCGCCGTAGCCCATGTCGGTGTACCAGGGCGAAAGCACGGGCGTGCGATGATAGACCGAGTCGACGAACATCTTGACCGCGCCGGCGGGATTGCCCATGAAGGCCATGCACTCGCTCCAGCCCCTGCCGGTGTAGCCTGCGGCCGCGATGCGCGTTCCGGGATCCGCGCCGGTGAACTGCGGGCAGCCGGAGATCTCGTTGTGCGCGCTCGAAGCCTGGCAGGTCGAGCTGCCTTGGTTGGTGGTGTAGTAGTTGCAGTGGTTCAGCGCGGAGGTGCACAGGGTCAGCACCAGCGAGGCACAAGGAATCCCCATGGCCACGCGCAAGGTGTTCTCCGCGTCGAGCGCGCTGACCGCGTCGGCCGGAGCACCCGCGGGCGGCGCCGGACACTGCGCGGGAGCCGTCACTTCACTTCCCGCGGAACCGGCATCGCGTATACCGCCGGTGCCGCCCCGAGCTCCGTCGGGATTGGCGGTCGTCGTCGCCCCCCCCACGCCGCCCGTCGTTTGCACACCGCCCGTCGCTGGCGCACCGCCCGTGCCCAGCGCGCCACCCGTCGCGCGTGCGCCGCCGCTGTCCTGCGCGCCACCTGTCCCTTGCGTACCGCCGGTGGCCGATGTCGTCGAGGAGCTCTCACTGCACGCCGCCAGCAACAAACCACCCAGGAACACCAGACACGCCGCGCACGGGAATATTTGCCCCCGAATAGTGGATGCGTTCTTCTTCATCGTCCCCATGGTACCCCCTTCTCCGACCGTGGTCGTGCGTTACGAGGTCCTTCTCTCGTTAGAGCCGACACACGCAGGGAATCGTCGCGAAAGTGCAGTCCTTAGGAGCCACTCTTGCCATTGCTGCACACGGGCTCGCACCGACACGCTTCCTGCTCGCGCCCGAGGACGGATTCGAGCCGTCCCACACCTATCTCGTGCGCGTAGGTGCTCGCGCGTAGCTGCGCCAAGGCGGGTCAGCTCCCATTCTCGCCGTACGCCGCCTCCAGATTCACCTTCCATAGGGCCGCGTCGTCCTCGCTGCCGGCGGCGATGGCGTCGACGGCCATCATGGCGGTGAGCATGGAGTGATCCTGGTTGTTGTAGCGATGCATGCCGTTGCGGCCGACGCAGAAGAGGTTGGGCACGCCACTGATCCAGCGACGAATCTCCTCGAATCTGTCGTAGCTGCCGAAGTAGGCCGGATAGGCGTTCGGCATGCGTAGCACGCAGGCATCGCGCACATCCGCCGCGCGGGCGAAGCCGATCTGCTCCACCTCGCGCTTGCCCAGTTCCACGATCTCCGCGTCGGCCAAGTTCCACAGAGCGTCGCCGCGGTTCGCGAAATACTCGAGGCCGATCCAGACCGTGTGCTCGTGATCCGCGGCAAGGTAGGGGCTCCAGTTGTTGAAGATCTGAATGCGGCCGACGCGCACGCCCGCGTCTTGCACGTAGATCCAGTTGTCGCGCACCGACGCTTGCGGGGGACGGCCTTTTTCGAGCACGTGCAGGCGGTCAAGCAGGAGCCCGACGGTGAGGAAGTCGCGGTAACGCAAGCCAGCCGCGACCTCACGCACGGCGGGAGGCGGCGCGGGCTCGACCATGGCGACCAGCTCGCGCACCGGCATAGTCGACAGGAAGTAGTCGCAGGCCAGTTCCGCGCAGCGGCCGGTGGCCTCGTCCCGCACGCGGACGCTCGCCACGCGGCCCTTGTCAAGCCGCACCCCGACGACGCGCCCGCCATGCCGGATCTCGCCGCCGGCGTTCCGTACCTGCTCGGCCACCGTCTCCCACATCTGGCCCGGCCCCAGCTTGGGGTACCAGAAGCGCGTGATGAGCGAGGTCTCGCGCCGGTGCTGCTCCTTGCGGAAGTCGCTCGACAAGAGATCGTGAATCGCGTGCGCCACCGCGCGCTTGAGCGATAGCCCCTTCACCCGCTGCGCGCCCCACTCCGCGCGGATCTCGCCGCACTTCACGCCCCACACCTTCTCGGTGTAACCGTGGAAAAAGGTTTCGTAGAGGCGCCGCCCGAAGCGATTGATGAAGAAGGCGTCGAGGTAGGTTTCGTCGCGGCGGGGAAAGGCCTTGGCCCAGAGAAAACTGAGGGTGATGAGCGCGGTGTTGAGCAGTCCAAGACGCCAAGCCACGATGAGGGTGATGCCCAGGGGATAGGGGAAGAAATGGCGGGCGAAGTAAATACGCGAGAGGCGCGGCCGCTGGAGCATCACGCGGTCCTCGCGCTCGGGATCAGGCGCCGGCCGACGTACTTCCCTGATACGTCCGCGCGCCTCGGGTGCGAGGGAGCGCAACACCACCTCAGTCGCGAGCTCCACGTCGTGCCCGAAGGCCACGTCGTCCGCGGCGGGCGCCCCCTGGCGCGGCAGAATGGAGAGCCACCAGTTCATCACCCGATCGCTCTTGGTGAAGAAGCGGTGGCCACCGACGTCGATGCGGTTGCCGTTGTGCACGTAGGTCTGCGCGATGCCGCCGATGGCCGAGGTCGGCTCGATGACCACGGGCTGCACGTCGGTGCGCGCCAGCAACTCCCAGGCGGCGGTCAGGCCGGCCGGTCCGGCGCCCGCGATCACGGCGACGCGCTTCACGTCTGGCTCACCCGCGCACCGAGCGCCGGCTGTTTCCATGGACAAGCATGACCCGGGGCGCAGCTTACGCTTGGCCGCCCGGACGTACACGCGAAAGTGGACTCCGCGCCGAAACCAGTCGCGGCCACCCCAGGAGAGCGGCCGCAGCAACCCAGCGGCACGGCATCGATCGGCGGCCCCGCTACCGCGGAATTTCTGACTGGCGGAACTAGTTCACCGGGAAGTACACGGCTCTGACGCCACTAGAACCGCTGCTTCCGTCGGTCATGCCGATCAAGAAGTCCCCAACCCAGCCGGCCTGCGGGCTCGCCATCAGCCAGAGGTTCAGGGTCGTTGACGGAGCGGGAGGAGGCACGCCTCGCCGATGGGTAGGCGTCAAACCAGTGGGAACAGGGTTTCGTCGAACCAGCGTCCGCCGATGGCGCGGGCGATGGGGAAGGCCTGGTTCTCGACCCCGGACGAGAAGATCGCGTGGTTGCGCTTGCGGATCTCGGGCGCGAGGCTCGCCAGCTCTCGCGTTCGCGCCACCTGGTCCGCGATCTGACCCGACGACTGCAGCCTCAGCGGGAACGAGCCCGCCATGTAGCCCTTGGCCGCCGTCAGGTCCGCCGCCGG
>JADGRD010000486.1 GCA_017881285.1 Pseudomonadota bacterium
GGGACCTGCACCGACGCCCTCGCCGCGAGCGGCGCGCCTGGTTCGGTGTGCATCGCCGACGACGTCTGTCCCTGGCTTTGCTTCCGCACCTGCCGCAAGGACATCGACTGCCCGACCAACAGCCGCTGCTCCGCGGTCACCCTGCTCGACAAGACCTCGCAGCCGGTGCCCAACGTTTCCCTGTGCACGCCGCCCACCGAGGGCTGCAACCCCACCGGAGCTGCCAGTTGCACCACGGCGCGCACGAACTTCAACTGCGTCTTCCTCGCCGGGCTCACGGGCATTGCCACTACCGACGCCACGGTTTGCGACTGCCGGACGACCCACGACAAGGCGGTGGGTGGGACCTGTTCCATGCCGCCGCTGCCTGATGATTGCCAGCCCGGTGCGGTCTGCGTGAACGGAACCTGCCGCCAGATCTGCGACCGCCAGGCCTCCGGCTCGGCTTGCCCGAGCGGCGGCGGATGTAACGCCATCTACGGCTCGAGCCGCTACGGCTCCTGCCGGTAGCGCGCGTGGGCAGCCCGACGGCTTTGCCGGCGGCGCCATCGCGGGAGGGGTTGGGAACCCATTCAGGGTTCCCATTTTAGCGCCCGCCTCACCAGCTTGCGTAGATGATGGCCACGATGGCCACCGCGTAGCCGAACAGGTTGATCATGAAGGGGGCATCGCTCAACATCGAGTCCGTGGGGCTCTCCGAATCGGCCTTGCCGTGCGTGATCCAGGTGAAGCGGTAGACGCCGAAGGCGACAAAGGGGACGGTCAGGATGAGCCGCCGGGTGCCGAAGAACGTCTGGGCATGGTACGACTGGGTGTAGCCGGCGTAGGCGAGGATGGTCAGAATCGCGAGGAAGTTGACGAGGAAGCGGAGCACGTTCGGGTTGTAGCGGTCGAGGACCTTGCGCTGGTCGCCGCCGCGGCCGCCGCTCGTGCGCAGTTCGTGGGTGCGCTTGCCGAAGCCGAGGAACGAAGCGAGGAGCAAGGTGCACGTGAGGAGCCAGACCGACGGTTCGACCGGAATGGCGGCGGCGCCCGCGAGCACCCGCAAGAGGAAGCCGGCGGCGATGCTTGCCACGTCGACGAAGGGAACGTGTTTCAGCCGCAGGGAGTAGGCCAGGTTCACGACCATATAGGCGCCCGCGATGGTGGCGGGGAGCACACCGAGCGAGAGGGTCAGAAGGAGCCCGCCGACGGCGAGCACGAGGGCCGCGATCTTGGCCGAACGAACCGAGAGTGAGCCGGATGCGAGGGGCCGCAGGCGCTTGAGCGGGTGCGCCCGATCCTTCTCGACGTCGACCAGGTCGTTGAGCAGGTAGACCGAGCTCGAGATGAGGCAAAACCCGGCGACCGCGACGCTGGTGTGGAGCAAGGCCGTGACGTCGTCGATGCGCCGGGCGAAGACGAGGGGCGCCGCGACGAATATATTCTTGACCCACTGATGGGGTCGCGCGGATTTCAGGATGGCGGCTACCATGAGGCGAAGTGGGCAGGAGTGTACCCCAAACCGGACGCAGGTTGACATCGCCGTCGCTCGGCGAAGGTTTCCTTCCTGGCTCGACTTGTGGTATTCCGCACTAGTCGCATGAACGAACGGGCCGGCAACGACCGATCACCCGCCCCGCCCCCCGGGGCAGTGGCGGCGGTCACCGACGAGGTCCTGGTCGGGCGCGCGCGCGCCAAGGACGAGGCCGCCTTCGAGGAGTTGGTCGGCCGCTACGACGACAAGCTCTACCGTTTGGCCATGCGTTTCGTGCGCAACGAGACCGACGCGCAGGAAATCCTGCAGGATGCCTTCCTCTCGGCGTGGCGGAACCTGCCGGCCTTCGAGGGCAGGGCGCAGTTCGGTAGCTGGATGTACCGGGTCACGGTCAATGCGGCGCTCATGCTCCTGCGCAGCCGCAACCGCCACCCCGAGGTGACGGTGGACGACGTCGAGCCGACCGCCCTCAACAACGCCGTGGCCGAAAGCGGCCAGTCGATGCGGGGCAGCGCCGACTGGTCGCAGCGCGCGGACGAGCAGCTGCAATCGCAGGAGATGCGCGCGCACATCCAGGCCTCCGTCGACAGCCTGCCCGAAGGCTTGCGCACGGTTTTCCTCCTGCGCGACGTGGAAGAGCTGTCCACGGAAGACACCGCCGAGATGCTAGGCCTCTCGGTGCCGGCGGTGAAGACGCGGCTGCACCGCGCGCGGCTGGCCCTGCGCGTGGCCATCGGGCGCTACTTCGAAAAGTAGATTGCTTCCTGCCGTGGTTCCGAAGGGAATGTCGGTATAATTCGGCGATGCTCGTCTGGCGGTTCTGCCCGCGGGGCCGCCTCTGGGCGGCGCTGCTGGTTTTCCTGGCAACCTCGCGTTCTCTGTATGCGGCCGGCGCCGCTTGGGACGAATGGGTCGCGGAGAAGCGCGCGGAGTTTCGCGAACGCGCCAGCCGTCCGCAGGCCGTTGCCACGCTGGCCGCGCTGGCGCAGAATCAGGACTACCTGCCGCCCGGCCGGCTGGTGGAGGTGTTGCGCGACATCGTCGGCGGCAAGCTGGGCGGCCCGGTCGATCCCCTGGTGCTTGCGCAGGCGTCGTATCTGCTCTCGCTCGAAGACGATCGGAATGGCCGCTTCCTGGAGGCTGACGGGCAAAGGCGGAAACTGGGCTTTCTGCGCGACGCCTGGGTGCTGGGGCCCTTCGACAGCCAGGGGCGCAGCGGGCTCGGCCGCGTTTTCCCCGTCGAGGAAGAAGGCCGCGCCATGGACCCGCGCTCGGGCAAGGACTTCGCGGGCAAGGAGCGCCAGGTCGCGTGGCAACGGGCGCCCGCCGAGGCCTTCGTGCAGGGGGCGCTCTTCGTCGACGCGCTCTTGCGTCCGGACAGCGACGCGGTCGCCTACTGCCTGACCTACGTGCAGAGCGATCGCGATCGCTGGGCCGCCCTGCGCATCGGTTCCGGCGGTCCGGTCAAGGCGTGGCTGGGCGGCGATGAGGTCTGGTCGAATGACGTGATCCGGCCGGCCGCGCCGGACCAAGACGCGGCGCCGGTGCGCCTGCGCCGGGGCGTGAACTTATTGGTGGTCAAGACCGTGGCCGTGCGCGGCCCCTGGCGCCTGTTCGTGCGCCTGAGCGATGTCCGGGGCGTTCCGCTGGCGGGCGTCACCCTCGGTGCGGAGGCGCCAGCGCAGCTTGCGCCGGCCGGCCCTCGGGCCGGGCGCGCTCCGAAGGTTCGCGACCTCGGGGCCGTCCTGCGCGAGCGCGCGGAACACTCGGGGAAATCGGCGTTCGCTTGGCTCGATCAGGCGCTCTACCTGTCGCTCGTGTCGCCTGCGGACGCCGAATTGCGCGCGGTCGAGGCGGCGGCGAAGAAGTCGCTGCCGCCGGCCGGTGGTGTGCTGACCGCGCCCGCGGTCGAGGCGCTGCTGCTCCTCGGCAACGTCGCGCGCGAGGAAGACGACCGGCGCGCGGCTCTCGAACGGGCCTTGCCGTCGCTGTTGTCGGCGCACAAGCGCGCGCATGCGCGGGCGACCATCGGCCGTCTCTGGCGTGGTCAACATCGCGAGGACACGGCCGTGGCCCAGTGGCAGCGGGCGGTCACGCTCGACCCGGGCTGCGTTTCCGCGCAGCTCGCCCTGGCGCGGGAGGAACGTCGCGCTGGCATGGCCGCCACGGCCTTGGCGCGCATCTCGGCCTTGCCCGAGGGCGCGCGCCGGTTGCCGCTCGTGCAAGACACGCTCGCCGACCTCCTGTCTTCCCTCGGACGCAGGCGGGAGGCCGAGGCCGTGCAGCGGACGATGCTCGCCGCGCAACGCACCGACATCGGGCTGCTGCGCGACCTCGCCACCGCGGCGCGCGCTCGGGGCGACCTGGCCGAGACGGCGCGTCTCTACGCCGAGGCCGCTCGCTGGCGCCCGGACCTCACCAACCTGGTGGTCGACCAGGCCGCGATGTTGGAAGGAAGTGGCGACGTCGCGGGGGCGCGCGCGGTACTGACCAAGGCCAGCCGGCGTTTGCCCGGCGACGCAGGGCTGCTCGAGGAGATTGGCCGCCTGGAGGCGCGCGCGGGGCGGGGCGAGGCCGCGCTCGCCAACATGCGGCGCTCTCTGGAGCTGCGGCCGCAGAATCCAGGATTGCGCCGC